>NZ_JAVTWX010000033.1:0-2739 GCF_032229645.1 Brooklawnia sp. | reverse complement strand
GCACCATCGGCGCCACGCCGGCGGTGGTCAACGCGGTGGTCGATGCGCTGGCCGCTGCGGGCCTCGGGCGCGACGCCGAGAAGGTGCAGATGCCGCTGACGGCGCCGACGGTGTGGCGCGCGCTGCAGCGTGATTTCGATCGCCGGGCCTGGGCTTGACCGGGTGCGCGGGGCGCCTCAGCGCCGCGCCACCATGTCGATCTCGATCAGCGCGCCCTTGGCCAGTGCCGTGACACCCACACAGGTGCGCGCCGGCCGTTTGCCAACCGGGAACCAGCTGGCGTAGGCGGTGTTCATCGCCGCGTAGTCCTGCTCGAAGCGCGTCATGTAGATGCGCACCTGCAGCACATTCGCCAGTGTGAGCCCGCAGCCTTGCAGCACGGCCTGCAGGTTCTTCATCACCTGGTGCGTCTGCGCCTCGATGCCGTCCGGGTAGGGCTCGTCGACCGAGGTGCCGGCAAACGGCATCTGGCCAGTCACGAACACCCATCCGTCGGCCTCGACCGCATGGCTGAAGGGCGCCACGGGGTCGGGGGCGCCGGCGATCATGTGGAAGATGGGCGTCGTCGGCATGTCGATCTCCACGGGCTGAAGCCCATTGCTTATCGCCAGATCACAGTGGGTGCAAAGCGGCCGCTGGTGTCCGAACTGAGCAAGAGCACACGGTCGGAAAAGACCAGCGCTGGTGGAACGCCAACAGGGATGCTGGTGCCCGGAATGCGAAAGCGCGTCACTGCGGGCAGCGCTGAGCTCGGCAACAAGGTTGGCAGATTCAGAACGCTGTACTCCACCAGTTGTATCGAGAATCTCTCGTCCGGCAGCGCCAGTCCGAAGCCCGACACCGCAGCGAACAAGTCACCGTTGGCCGCAGTGAACCCTGTCGGCCAGGAGGCTGATGCCTCGGGGCTGAAAGGCCCGACGACAGCGCTGCGCAGTCCATCTTCATCCGCGGTGACGCCCGCGAGATTGCCAGCCGAGTCGAGGGCCACCGCATGCGCGACCAGGACCGTGCCTGACCCCGTGGGGCCGCGCCACACCAGCCACCGCAGGCCATCGTCGGCCAGCGGCTTCAGCCCCTCGACGACATCCAGCGAGAGCACGGCGATCGATCGGTGGTATTCGACCTGCCCGGCGGCCGTGATGCTCGCGTAGTGCACTCTGTTGTTGCTGGTCGACGTCGTCTCGGTCCAGGTGGCCAGGACACCGCCGGCGTGAGCCGCCAGCCGGACCCCTGGCGAGATCTGGGGCGATCCGACCGCGATGACGATCTCGGGCCGAGTCGTGGAACCGTCCGCCCCGATGGCTCGCAAGACCAATTGATAAGCCGTGTTCCCGGTCGAGGGCACCGACACCGTGCGTTGCGAAGCGATCCAGAAATGGTCTGCGCCCGGATTCCCGTCCATGGCGAGCGGGTACTCGGCCAGTGTTGACGGATCGGTGCTGCCCAGAGTGAAGCTGGACAGTGCGCCGGCACCGAGCGTCGCTCCCGAGTCGGACAAGGCGTACATCTGGTAGTTCGGCCAGGAGCCCGTCAACCACCGATTCCCCGCGGACAGACGCATCAGCCCTTGGTACTGCCCGACGGGCGGCGTCTCGCTCGACTGCACCATGCCCCGCCTGTCGACGCGGTGAAGGCTCGATGCCGTGGCGATCAGCGCACCGTCGGACAAGGCAATCGCGCTCATGGCACCACCGACCCACACTGACGACGAGCCCGGCACGACCGTGCTCTGAAGCTGAGCGGGCTGCGTCACGAATCCCCAGCCTTCCGTGAGGCCATCCCAGCCGAGCAGCAGGCTTTCCTCGTCGAAGCTGCGGGATGGGTCGGTGCTCGCCACGACCTGACGGATCACGCCGATGCCCGGGGCATACCAGGTCGAGACGCTCGAGCTGGCAATCTGAGGTGTGGTGCGCGTGCTCGGATTGATGCGAATGGTCAGCACGGTATCCACGCGCAGTGCCGTCAAAGCTTGTGCGCGATTCGGAAGCGTCACCAGCTCGTTGCCGACGACTCGGCGATAGCTCGCGACATCGACCGTGTCGAACTTGCCGTCAGCGTCGATGTCGATCGGCTGGTTGCTGAAGCGCTGTTCGATCAGGTCGTACTGATCACCCTGCCTGACCGGAGAGCGAAGTTCCGGTCCCGTGATGATCACGGGAGTCCAGTTGGGCACCAGTTCGAGCGAAACCGAGAAGTTGACGGTGCCGCTGCCCGCTTCCACGGACAGCTCAGAGGTGGCTTGCGGATCGCTGCTGTCGGTCTCCGTCACGCCGCCATTGGCGGCGGCAGTCTGCGAGACGACGGTCTCGACGAACTGGCCTTGTGTTCGATCATCGGTTCGATAGACCCAGCGCGCTCCTGCGCGCAGAGGCCGCAGTGTCGCGGCCGTCGGGTACAGCGTGGCGCCCACCGCGGGTGCAGCCGGGATGAGGCTGCCCGAGGCGTTGGGAGAGCTCGGCGTGGTCGACGCGCCACCGCCTCCGCCGCAACCCGTTGCCACGGCGGCGAAAGCTGCGATGCCAAGTGCTGCAATTCGTCCGGGCAGGGATTCAGGGTCCAACTTGCTGGCACGCAGTTCCATTGCGGTGATCCGTTCCGATTGACTGGCGACTCAGTCCGACTTGTCGACGAGCACGAAGTGTTCCACCACCGGCGGTTGTGCGAAGAAGGGGCCGACGATGGCGCGCCACTGCGGGAACAGCGGGCCGCCGCGGAAGTCCACCGTGTGGTTCTCCAGCG
>NZ_JAVTWX010000032.1:0-15421 GCF_032229645.1 Brooklawnia sp. | reverse complement strand
CAACGTGCAGGGTTACTGGGGCGAACAACTCGACCTCATCCAGCGGCTTCCGGCCGCGGTCGAGACACGCGAGCCCGAATCCGTCCATGATCTGCGTGCCGCGGGCCGGCGTCTCAAGGCCACTATTCGCGCCTTCAGGCCGCTGCTGCGTCCCAGCTTGGCGAGGCGTCTCCTGATCGAACTCGACTGGTTCAACTCTGAGCTCGGCAAGGCCAGAGACGCGGAGGTGGTTCGCGAGCACCTTGCCGAGTTGCTCAGCGGGCATCCTGAGGCGCAACCCCTACTTGACGAACTCGCTGCTCAGCAAGAACTGTCCCGACTGGAGGCAGTTGAGATGCTGGGCAGCGAGCGTGTGGCGTACCTGCTTGGGCAGATCGAAGACCTGGTCGTCCGCCCCTGGCGGCGGGCGACCCGCCGGAAGGGAAAGGGCCCTACCAGGCGACAGATACTGAACCGTGCAGATTGGACAGAACAGCGGGTGGCCAAGGCCTGGCCGGAATCAGACGATCAGGTTGCCACGAATTCGGTGGGCCTGCATGTGGTGCGTCGCCGGGCAAAGGCCGCGCGGTATGCCTTCGAATCAATCGGAGACGCCTATTCACGCGCTGGTGACAAGGTGAAATACTACTCTGGGTTGAGTGAGTTGCTGGGCATCGTGCAAGACTCCGTGGTTGTCGAGCGGGTCCTCGCAGCTCATCCGGGTGAGCCGGCACGCATCGCCCTCGAAGAACAGCGCCGCAGGTCTGCGGTCGCCGAGGAACAGGTGACAAGCTACCGTAGCCGCGTCGTCTCCCGCTAGACCTACGACAACCGGACGACTACCAGCAGCGTTGTGATCCATGAGTCGTCGAAGAAGCCCGGCTACCGAGGACGACGGATTGCGCCGGCAATCAATGCGTCGCGATGGCGCGACGCCCACAAGGCCATCACACTGGCGAGGCCGGCCGCCATGAACAGCGCGCCGCCAAGAGTCATATCACCCAGCGAGATCATCGCCGACTGATCGATAGCTGCCGTCTGAATGCGCATCTGGGCCGTCACGGCCAGAATCAGCACGGCGAGCAGAGTCATCGTCCCGAAAGCCAGCACGCGCGACGCCTGGGGAAGCGCCGCGGAGTCCCCGGCCATCAGGTCGCCATCGGTCAGCACTCGCCACAGCAGGCTGATCAACAGGACCGCGGACGCCGAGACAGCACCGAAGACCATCCCGGGCTCCGAGAGGGGCTCCCGGAAACGGAAGAGGGTGACCAGCAGCGCGAGAATCAGCGCGTAGTGAGCACCGGCAGCACCGCGGTTGGTCCACCAGACCAGCGCGCCGATGACCAGAATCAGCACACCCGCCGGCTCGATCTCCCAGGCAAGCCACGTCCAAGAGGTGACTAGCGACAACGCCGAGATGATCATGATGGCGCAATAGGCGCCGAGCACCACCGGAGTGACACGGTCGCCGCGGCGGGCCCGCTTCCAACCCCACCACAGCGCCAGAGCCGCCTGGCCGATGCGAACCAGGAAGATCAGGACATTGCTGGTGCTCAGATTGGCCAGCCAGTCGGGCTGAGAGCCAACGAGCACATCGGCGAGGCCACCGGCAATGGCACTAACGCTGGTGAGCAACATGAACGCCAATGTCACCGATGCCAGCCCGAACGCTTGCGATGCCCAGCTGTCTCCGAGAGTGTCCGGATCGGCGGGATCTCGGCCGGAGACGCCGCGCACCGGGAGGCCCGACAGCAATCCGACGATGATGATCACGGTGAGCACCACCAGCAGCGCAGAACCCAGCCAGTTCTCCAGTTCCCAGCCGGGACGCCCGCGGTAGGTCGACCAGGCACCATAGCCGAGATTGCCGAGAGCAAGTGCTGCAGTGGCGATCAACGTCACGCGGTTGGGCAAGGCCTGTGTCAGCCGCAGCCCCATCCACTGCGAGAATGACACGCCCACCTGCGCGGCCGCATAGCCGGTCATCATCAGCGCCGGAACGGCGAGGGCATTGACGAATGCGAGGATCACCAGCACCGTCGAGGTACGCATGTCGTACCCCAGGTTGCCCTTGACGATCAGCGGCACCATCACTGCGATGCTGACCAGGATCCAAATCACCGGGAATTCCCACGAGGCGAAGCTGCCGCGCCGGCGGACGACGAAGAAGACGACGACTCCGATCAGGCTCGCCAGCACGGCGAGTGGGCTCGTGCCCAGTGCCAGCTGCGGGCTCAATGGCAGCAGGAACACGACGATGCTGATCAGCTTCAGGAGTGGATGAACGTGCAGGGCCGCGGTCAGGCCGAGCGCCAGCGTGAGACTGACCAACCAGAGCAATACGGTCATCGAGGTGCTGCCGATGGCTTCGGCGCCGTCGATGATGACCGGACGATCGGCCGCGCGCAGCCACGGAGCGCCGAGTACCAGCAGGACGCCGATGAGGTACCCGATGCCGGCCAGCGCCATCACGGGAGCCACACCGGCCAGCCATTCGCGCGGACGCGGGCATCCGGATCGGATCGGCGCGACGAAGATCTCGACGAAGGCATCAAGCAGCAGACGAACCCGCGTCTTCATGACTGCCACCACTCGAACTGCCCGGAGCCGCTGGCCACCAGCAGACCGTCCGCCATCGGAATCGTCCAGGTATTGGACGCTGTGCGTTCGATCGGCCAGGAGGCCAGCTCGGCCCCATCGCTGCTGAGCAGGGTGGTGGTTTGGCGTCCCAGGCTCAGAATCTGGTCAGCTGCCACGTAGCTTGTCAGCGGCGATAAGGACTCTTGCCAGTCGATCTCACCGGATGCCGGGTTAAGGGCGGTTAGCTTATCGGCGAGTCGGCAGATGATTGACTCGCCTGCCTGGACGAGGTCACGGCAGCTGTCGGACATTCCCACCCTCCACAGCCTCGTGCCATTGAGATCGAAAGCTGTCAGGTCAGCGGTCAGGTCACTGACGATCAGCCCGTGATCCGTCATCGTGAATGAACGGACATCGTCGCGTACCTCGAGTGTGACGATCTCGCCGTCCGGATACAGAATGGCGACCTGTCGTCCGGCGGCAGTCGCGATGAGGGCCTGGGATCCAGCGCGGACGACGGCCGGCCGCACAGTCGAACCCGACGGCATCTGGGTCGTCCGCACGATGCTGCCATCAGCCAAGGCGAAAACCGTGAGCTGGTCATCGAGAGTCAAGGCGGCGGCCGTCTCATCGCCCACCCAGAACAGGTCGCTCGCCAGATCGGGTATGTCTGCTTGCCACAGCCATCGTCCTTGGGCGTCGTAGGCCACCAGGGTCCGATCGGTGGTGGCCGCGACGACGAGGTCGCCGATGCCGAGGAGTCGGGTTGTATCGCGTCCGGGTCTGCGGACGATTGACACATCCCATTGCCCGTTTGCGCCGGGGACGACGAAATCGAGGTGGCCGTTCGTCCGGTTGGCGAAGACCAGCCGATCGCCAACGGCAACCGGGGGAGTGGACATACCGACCGACATCGGGATCCCACCCGTGTGCACTGAGACGGAGACCGGGTCGGACGACGGAATGACATCGGGGGGCGGCAGCAGCGAGAGGCCGGAGGTGTCCGGTCTCGGAGGGTTGCCGGCGATGGCGTCGCCGACGGCCACGATTCCCCGCTGCTCGCAGCGCGTGAGCGTGGACACGGTCTCGGTATCGCGGAAGCGGTCGGTGATGGTGATCTCCAGGCATCCCTGCTGCTGGGAGGCCGTGATGGAACCGACACGGTTCCACGGGCCGGTGATACCGGCGGCGTTGGTTGCGGTCGCCAGCGACGTCCAGCTGGCTCCCGGCTGAGGATCTGAGGGCAGCTCGACGATGCCGTTGTCGAAGGCGACCTCCTGGTTTGGCCCATCAATGGCGTAGCTGACCAGTCCGCGGTCGTCCAATTTGAGCAACCGGGCGGCGATGCCCAGGGGTGTTTCTGCAATCTCTCGTATCCAGTAGTCGGAGGATGCTTCTTCGAAGCTGCTGTGCTCGAGCACGCGCTGGATGACCGCAGAGCCATCGCTGAACGCGACACCACCGGGAAGGCGCGATGTCTCGACGATAGTCAGCTGCGCGCCGTCGGTGAGAAACTCACGGTGCCCGGATTCGGCGAGATAACCCCCGGCCGGAATCCGAGGCGGCTGCGTCGAAGGCGCGGCGGCTATGGCGAGCGCAATGGACCAGACGAGTGCGACTGCGACACCGGTAGCGCTGACGATGGTCATGCGGCGACGTCGTTGCTCGGGGCTGCCCGGATTGGCTCCAGTGGCTGAGTTCACCGGAAAGGTGGCTGAGCTCACCGGAAATGGGGTGGCCGGCGGGGGCCACGAACCTGTCGGACCATGCGGGGAAGGCTGATTCGGCACTTTCCGAGTGTACGGGCCGAGGGTGCCCGCGAAGCCTCGATCAAAGGAGGCACCGCGAGCACCCTCGCCGGATTCTTGCCGAGGCTCTGAGCGCTAGGCGTCGAAGAGGATGACCTGACGCACGGCCTTGCCGTCTGCGAGCGCGTCCATCGCCGAGTTGATCTCGCCGAGAGTGATCGTGGCAGAAATCAGGGCGTCGACCGGCAGTTTCCCATCACGCCACAGTTGCGCATAGGTGGGAATATCGCGGGACGGAACCGCCGAGCCGAGATAGCTGCCCATGATGGTCCGGGCCTCGGCGGTCAGGCCGAGCGGACTGATCGTCGAGTCGGCACCCGGGGCAGGCAACCCGACTGTCACTGTCTTACCGCCGACATCGGTAAGCTTGACCGCTGTTTCGAAGGCGCGCGGATTGCCAGCGGCTTCAACGACTATTGCAGCTTTGACTCCCGCATCCAGCGCCTGCTGCGGCGTGTAGACGGCGGTAGCGCCCAAGTCGGTCGCCCGTTGAAGCTTGTCGGGGAGGGCGTCGACACCGATGACGTCGCCTTTGCCCAGTGAGATTGCGGTGATGAGCGCCGCCATACCCACGCCTCCAAGTCCGACGACCGCGATCGTGTCACCATCCGACGGTGCCCCGGCGTTGATCACCGCACCACCACCGGTCAGCACCGCGCAGCCGAGCACCGCGGCCACCTCGGGAGGAACATCGCTGCCGACCGGCACCATCGATCGGCGATCGACCACCGCGCGGGTGGCAAAGCCGGATACGCCGAGGTGATGGAAGATCTTCTCACCGCCTCGGTGCAGTCGTTCTCCACCGGTCAGCAGACGCCCTGCCGTGTTCGCTGCCGTGCCTGGAATACACGGCAGCTTGCCGTCGGTGCGGCAGTTCTTGCAGGTGCCACAACGCGGCAAGAACGCCATCACAACCCGCTGACCGACCTGGACATCATCGACGCCTTCGCCGACTTCCTCGACGATGCCGGCCGCTTCGTGACCCAACAGCATGGGGACCGGACGCGGACGGTTACCGTCGACCACTGACAGATCGGAATGACAAATGCCAGCCGCCTCCATCCGGACGAGCACCTCCCCGGGCCCCGGTGGATCGAGGTCGAGTTCGCAGATGGTGATCGGTTTCGACTCGGCATAGGGACGAGGTCGTCCGATCTCTTCGAGTACTGCTCCTGTGATCTTCATTCTTGTCGTTTGTCCTTATGAGATTCTGATTGGGCGGGGAAGGCGGCTTCGCGTATGGCTGTGGCGACGTCATCGCCGGCGCGCAGCGGCGTGGTCGCGAAGATGCCTTCGTGGGCGAGGATGGGTCGGCGGTCACCGGCGAGTTCGGGGTGTTTCGCCTCCAGCTTCTCGCGTTTGGCGGCGAGTTCGTGCCAATGCCGGACGGTCTCGCGGTCACCGCGGTTGGTTTGCTGCCATGACCGCGGCATCTGGTCCCGCGAGGGGCCGGCGTCGGCACGCCCCCCGATGTTCAGCCTTGCCAGGCGCCGCTTGGACGGCGCCTGGCAGACCGGGCACGGTGGGGCATCCTCGGACGCCGAGGTGACCAGAGCTTCGAACTCATGCCCGTCCGTGCAGGCGAAGTCGTAGAGAATCATCGCTGATCTACGAGTAGTAACCGTCCGGAGCGAACCTCAGGGCCTTTCGCTGCTCCGCATCGTGTCCGAAGATCATCTCGGCTCCGGTGGCATCGGCGATACCACGCAGCTTGTCGACCGATTCCAACCACGCCAGGTTGTCCCAGACGATAGCCGCGCCAACCGCCGGCGGACCCCAGCTATCGGCGAGGTAGACGGCGTCCGAGGTGAAGATCTTCGGTCCGTCGTTCTCAAGGTCGAGCTTGAGCGACATCGTCCCCCACGTGTGACCAGGAGTCTGGATCACACTGATTCCGGGCAGGATCTCGTCGTCGCCGGGAATCGCACTCATCTCAAGGCCGTCGTAATCAGAGACGATATGCGCGCCCTTGCTGTAACCGCTGATCGTCTTGACACCTTCCAATTCGGCGGCGCTGGCCAGGATCTTCGTCTTGGCGGGGTTGAACATCTTCGCGTTCGCCGCATGATCGAAGTGCAGATGCGACAGCACGAGGATGTCGATGTCGTCGAGGCCCAGGTCGAGTTCGGCCAGGGCCGTGTCGAGATAGCCGGGACCATCGGTTGGCTCGCGTACCGGGAAGAAATCATGGAATCCCGTTGGCGCCCAGCGGGTCTCCCAGTCACGCGGTACGCCGGTGTCCCACAGCACCCGGCCTTCAGGGTGCTCGATGAGCACGGCATGAGTGGGGCAATCGCCCCAGACGACAGGATCGTCCTTGTGATATCGATCACGGATCGTCCTGCCTCCCTTGAGTAGGAGCCACGTCAGATCAGTCTCCATGACTCCGGTGGACAGAACATGCACCTTCATTTGTGTCATCGCAACCTCCTTGTTGGGACTCTGGTGTGCGGCGAATGCGGATCTCGGCGGTGGAATTCAGAAGACGCGGATTGCTGTCTCGGCAGGTGCGCTCAGCAGTGCCTTGATCTCGTCGTCGAGCTTGACCAAGGTGATCGAGGCGCCTGCCATCTCAAGAGACGTGCAGTATTCGCCGACGTAGCTGCGCCAGACCTTGATGCCGCGCTCGGCGAGCATGCGGTGGGCGATTCCATAGAGCAAATAGAGCTCCGAGATCGGGGTGCCACCCAGCCCGTTGACCATGAGCGCGACCTCATCACCGTCGGCGTACGGCAGGTCGGGGACGATGGCCTCCAACAGTTCGTCGACGATCTCGTCTGCGCTGACCAGCTTGTCGCGCCGGCGGCCCGGCTCGCCATGAATACCGACACCGACTTCCATCTCGTCCTCGGCAAGGTGGAAGAGCGGCTCGCCCTTGGCCGGGGGGGTGCATGGGGTCAACGCTATGCCCATCGAGCGGGTGACCGAATTGACCTTTTCTCCGATGCGGACGACGTCTTCGAGTTCGGCGCCCTGCTCGGCCTTCGCGCCACACGCCTTCATCACAAAGAAGTTGCCTGCGACACCGCGGCGTCCGACAGTGAACGTCGAATCCTTCACCGCGACATCATCGTTGATGAACAATGTGGCGACCTTATAGCCCTCGGCATCAAGCATCTCGGAGGCCATCTCGAATGCCATCTTGTCGCCGGTGTAGTTATTGACGAGCAGCAGGATCCCCTTGTCCGACGCCAGAAGCTTGGCGGACTCGTAGACATAGTCCATGGGCGGCGCGGCGAAAACATCGCCGGGGCACGCGCCATCGAGCATCCCAGGACCGACCGCCATCACATGAGCCGGCTCATGACCCGAACCGGAGCCTTGGATGATGGTGACCTTGTCGTTGCTCGGAGCGTCGGTCCGCATGATCAGGTTGTATTCGGGCACATACTTCAGCGTGTCCGGATTGGCCAAGGCGATACCGGTCAGCATTTCCGGCACGTATTGCTTCGGGTCGTTGACGAACTTCTTCATTGGAGCTCCCTTCGCTTTTTGGATTTTTGATGAATAAGGCTGAATCAGCGGCCGGGCCAGTTCTTGGCGACTGCTGTGGCGAGTACACCGACAGCGGTGGCGCCTGCGTCCACCGATCCGATCGAGCGCTCACCGGTGTATGCGGCACGACCGCGTTTGGCCTCCAGTTTGCTGGTGGCTTCTGCGGCTTCGACAGCGCTGGCGGCGGTCGCGTCCAGGACCTCGGCGAGAGGTGCACCTGCAGCTAGCTGTGTCTCAAGGGCGTCGGTCATCGGCACGAGGGCATCAAGCAGCGTCTTCTCCCCCAAGGATGCTCCGCCGCGTGCCATGATTCCGTCGGACGCAGAGCGCAACATCGCGACGACTGTCGTGCCGTCGAAAGTCTCTGCCTTGCGAGCCACCATCGATGCCCGCAGAAATGCGGTACCCCAAATCGGGCCCGACGTCCCGCCGACTCGGCTGGTGACGACCATCGCGACCTTCTGCAAGAAGGCTGCGACGCTGCTACGGTCGAATTCGTCCCATTGGTCAAGCACTTTTTCGAAGCCGCGTGCCAGTGAATACCCGAAGTCTCCGTCGCCGACAACCGAATCCAAGTCGCAGAAGTATTTCTCGTTGTCGATGGTGGTTTCGGCAATGGTCCGCACAACATATTCGACGGTTGCCACAGGCTGCGTCATCACTCACTCCCTCGTGCTTTGTCAACGTATTTCAAGGGTATCCACCCGGGCTGACAAAATTGCTCAAGCGAGCAAATAGTCGGTCAGGACACGGCACCCAGCTCACTGAGGGCTGCTTCGAAGGCGTGAAAGACGCGCTCGTTGAAGAGCCAGAAGCGCGCTTCGCTGACCTGTGGGTGCTCGGTCATCGCTTGCGCGACCGTGGCCACCGCGATGCGGGCAGCCTGATCGGTGGGGTAGCCGTAAACGCCGGCGGAGATGGCCGGGAAGGCTACTCGAGCACAGCCGTGTTCAGCGGCCACCTCGATGCTGCGACGGTAGGCGCTCGCCAACAGTTCGGGCTCGCCATGGTGCCCGTCGCGGTAGATCGGACCGACAGTGTGGATCACGTGCGCGGCCGGCAGTCGGTAACCCTTCGTGATCTTCGCCTCACCGGTCTGGCAGCCGTGCAGCGTACGGCATTCCATGAGCAGCTCCGGGCCCGCTGCGCGGTGGATTGCCCCGTCCACTCCGCCACCGCCGAGCAGGGAGGTGTTTGCAGCGTTGACGATTGCGTCCGCCTGGGCGTCGGTGGTGATGTCGCCCTTGTGGAGTGTGATCTGAGCGTTCATGTATTGACTCTAGATGCCAGCGCTGCCCGGTACATTCCAATGTGCTGGATGCCGGCTTCGTCGTAGACCTCGCCGAACGGCACGAATCCGAGTCTTTCGTAGAGCCCTCTTGCGTGCAGTTGGGCATGCAGCAGGAATGGTTGTTCCGGACGCCGCATGAGTACAGCTTCGAGTAAATCGTGGGCGAGTCCCTGTCCCCGAGCATGCTGCGCGGTCGCCATGCGGCCGATGACCCAAGCTGCTGCGGGCACTCCGACGGGCTGCTTTTCGTCGTCGGCTGGACGCAGCACCCGCAAATAGCAGACCACGGCCGTGTCGGGTTTGCTGAACCACCAGTGCTCTGTGTCCGGGAGATCGTCTCGGCCATCGAGGTCTTCGTCGTCCACGCGCTGTTCGAGCGCGAAGACGGCATACCTCAACCGCGCAATTTCGTAGAACTCATCGAGACTGAGTTCGGACCATGAGGCACGGTGCAGTTGTATCGAAGGCGTGGCGATCACATCGGCAGGTTACCTTGCTCTTTCGATGTCAACAGACGTGACCGTGTACGCCGTCACGCGCGACGAGGATCCCCAGACGGCCGAACCCTGTCACGGTGTTGCCCAGCCAGGCGCGATGCTGTCCGCAGGTGCATTTGTGGTGCCGGCAAACGCTGTGGATAACTGACACGTTGACCTTCTCTGTGGTATGAACCACGCGACGGCTGAGTCAGCGGGCATGATTCGCTTGCCTGAGACCGAACTGGTAGGGCGTGCGGGGCTCGAACCCGCGACCCAAGGATTATGAGTCCTCTGCTCTAACCTGCTGAGCTAACGCCCCTCCATGTGCTGCCGCTGTGACGAACCTCTTGGTGCAGCGTGCCCATGCCGCAGACCGGTTGGCCGTCCAGATCTTCGCACCAACGCAACGGAACTCGATCGAGTAGGAGTTCCAGGTGCTGCGTCGACGCAACACAAGGGTAGCGGATCGGGCTTCCAGATACGTGACGACGCCGGACGCGCAGACGGTTCAACGCCGCACACCGAGGATGCGCGCCACCTTACCGGGTACCGAGTGTCGCGGAAACCGCAGATCACGCGCGGCGGTCCTCTGGCCGATGGCCCGCCTGACTGTCTGGCTGTAATTTACTTGCCATTCGTCCAGAGAAAGACCGCGACTTTTGGGTGCAGCGGCTGGCTAAACCACCGTTGATGCTTGCGGTGGCGGCTCAGCTGCACGAAAAAATCAACTTTAGTAGACAAGTTATCCACAGATCGGCTAAAACGCTTGACCTGGTTGGGACCGTGGCGGAAACTAACAGTGCTAGTCATTCCGTTGCTCAAACCCCCAGGAGCACAGATGCGGCACCGCCGTCGGCACGTGTTCCCCGATGTCGTTGGCGGCGGTGCGCACTGTGGAAATGACGATCGCTGACACCCAGCAGAGGCCAAAGCGTGCGAATACGCCGCCAGTCGTTGGCGACCGACTCTCTCGAATTCTTAAGCTATCGGCCTGCGGTGTGCAGGGTCGGCTCGGCGTTAGCCGACAGCCGAGTCGATCGCTTCGCGCTGTACCGACACCTTGTCCTCGACCCTGCTGAACAGCCACGACGCGATCGTCCCGACGATGAACAACGCGATGGCAAAGATGAGCGCCGTGGCCAGACTCAGATTCGCCGTTGCCAAGCCGGCAGCGCTGAACGAGGGGAAGACGACGGTCGGAAAGATCGCCAGCGATGATCCGACGACCATGCCCAAGATGAAGTGGTACATGCCCGCGTAGTAGTTGTCGAACGCCCACGCTGCAGCCTTCGCGAAGACCAGTACGCAGATGATGAGGCCGAGGGTGAGCGGAATGATGACACCGAAGTCGAAGTCCTTGATGCCGGCCGCCATCTTGTCATACAGGCCGAAGTAGATGAGGAAGTTCGACGGGCTCATGCCGGGCACGATGACGCCCAGACCGATCAGCGCACCCGATCCCAGCCAGATGAGCCAATTGGGTTTTACGTCGATCATTGACTGGCCGCCAACGAGCATGATCGCGAAGATCGCGACCGCCGCGACCGCCATGATGATCCAATGTTTGGTGCTGCGGCCTTGCCTGCCGGCCTGTCGATACAGCGAGGGGAATGTGCCGACCACGAAGCCGATGAACAGGCAGATGAACTGTGCCGCGAATCGTCCGAATGCGGCGTCCACAATCACCGAGAAGAGCACAATACCGGCAACGCCGCCAATGCCGATCGGAATGAAGTAGAGCACATTCTTTCCGAAGCGATGGAACGGCTTGGCCAAGAACCGGATGATCGGGTCATAGACCCGGAAGATCACTGCCAAAACGCCGCCCGAGAGGCCGGGAAGGATGAATCCGATACCCACCAGAACGCCCTTGACCAGGCGAATCAGCCAGGCGCTGACGCTTTCCGGCTCGTCCAAGTAGCTATCCGCAGCAGGCTTCTGCTGCACGCTGGTCGGTTCGTTGTCAATCGGCTGAGTCATATACGTCCTTTGTCGGGGTCCCGCACGATACTACCCGGCGCACCTAGGAGCGCACTCAGACGAACACCAAGGGAGGACGCTGCCACTCGCCGGGCTCATCCAGAACAGCAGTCGCGAGACTTACCTGGTCGGAGTGGACCTCCGCCAGGCAAACGAGCAGCGACAGCGTCGGATAGCCGTGCGAACGGTTGTCGCGGATGATCGCTTCATCGTCGTCGGGGCTCAGTGCCGAACTCGAATCGAGCACATCCACCCATTCCTTGGACCATCCCTCCAATCCCAGCCCTGCGGTCGGAGCCTCAGCGGCCAGCCGGAACTCCGGGAGCCACCGAGCGATCCGCGGTGTCCGAGGATCATCGACGTCGTCGTGCGCGATCATATGAAGACCGGGAACGAGTTCCTGACGGCCGAGCCGTTCGCCGTCCCAGGTCGTCACCTGCACTCGGGGGCCGGCCACCTCGATCAGGTTGAAACCTGCGGTCCGTGGACGCTCGGGCACCGGCTTACCCGCCAGAGCGCTCAGCACGATGTCGCCTCGCGATTCCAGCGAGTGATCGGGAGTCATCAGCAGATTGCGATTGACGATGACGGCCAGCCGTCCGGCCGCCGGATTCTCGGCCAGCCACGCCCCGTTCGCGCGGCGATCCCTGACTCCGACCACTGCGGGATGGGTGTCAGGCCACCAGACTCCAGGCGCGTCCCAGGGGCGGTGCGGATCCTCGTCGCGGACGGCGAGCATCCGGGTGGGCTGCGCGGCGTCCCGCGGGACCTGGACGATGACCGTACACATGCCTGAGCAGTGTAGCCGGGGCCTCGAATGGAAAGATAGACATCATGAACATCGTGCTCGGAGTATCCGGTGGTATCGCGGCATATAAGGCGGTCATGGTCGTGCGCTTGCTGGTGGAGGCGGGACACGACGTGCAGGTCGTCCCTACCGACGACGCCTTGCGGTTCGTGGGCAAACCGACGTGGGAGGCCATCAGCCGTCACCCGGTGACCACATCGGTGCACGAGAACGTAGCGGAAGTCCGGCACGTCGCCTTGGGGCAGCGCGCCGATCTGGTCGTCGTTGCCCCGGCGACGGCGAATACGCTGGCCCGAATGGCAGCCGGTATCGCGGACAGTCTGCTCGGTACCACGCTGCTTGCCACGCAGGCACCTGTCTTGGTGGCACCCGCCATGCATACCCAGATGTGGCAACACCCGGCAACCCAAGCCAATGTGGCGACTCTGCGTGCCCGCAGCGTCGAATTCATCGGACCCGATGACGGACGACTCACCGGCGCCGACTCCGGGCCCGGTCGAATGAGCGAGCCCGACCAGATCGCTGCCCGCGCGATGGAGATTCTCGCGCGCCGCACCGTGAAGCGCGACCTGATGGGAGTCACGCTGCTGGTCAGCGCGGGCGGCACCCGTGAGCCGATCGACCCGGTTCGGTTCATCGGCAATCGCTCCAGCGGACGCCAGGGCGTGGCGATTGCTGCCGCGGCCGCCGCTCGTGGTGCTGAGGTCGTGCTACTGGCCGCCAGCATCGAGGAGGCGATCCTGGCGGAGGTCGTCGGCTGCCCGGAGGTACGGATCGAGCGTGTCTGGACGGCAGCCGAACTGCAGAACGCCGCCGACCGAGAAGCTCCCGGCGCCGATGTCATCGTGATGGCAGCCGCCGTCTCGGACTATCGCGTCGCCGAGATGCGCGAGACGAAGATGCGCAAGGAGGAGACCGCTGGCACTCAGCTGACGCTCGCGCTCATCGAAAACCCGGACATCCTCGCAGGCCTCGTGCGCAGTCGCCGACCAGGTCAGCTCATCGTAGGGTTTGCGGCCGAAACCGCCGAGAACCAGCAGGCACTGCTCGAACTGGGTCGCCAGAAGCTCGCCCGCAAGGGCGCGGACCTGCTCGCCGTGAACGCGGTGGGCTGGTCACAGGGATTCGAGTCCGCCGAGAACACCTTGTACGTGTTGGCTGCAGGAGGCGAACTGGTCTCGACCGCCGGCGGATCCAAACGTGAGGCCGCCGACGGGCTGCTGGACGCGATCGTCCCCAGACTGTCTCGGCGGGTTCTCAGTACAGCTGAGTGAGGCGACGATTGTCCACGTCGTAGTCGAAGCCGCCCACCTCGGCGAACGGCCCAATCAACTCGTGGTTGCGGAGTGCTTCGACATCGGCGGCCAACCGACCCAGACGATCGGTGTCGGCGCCGAAGACCATGTCGATCTCCTTGACGCCGCTGGACGCCGCGACTCGATCGTGCAAGCTGGACTCCAGATCGGCCATCGCGCAGCGGGCATGCGCGACCACCATGATCCGGCTGACTCCCAGGAGATTCACGGCCAGCACGCAGCCGGCGAGCGCATCCGGAGTCAGATGGGCACCCGGGGTGCGCAAGACCTTAGCGTCCCCGATCTGGAGACCGACCATGGGTAGGGGATCGACCCGGCTGTCCATGCAGGCAAGAATGCACAACCCAGCTCTGGCTTGACCCTCCAATCGGCGGTCTCCGAAGGCTTCGGCATAGGCGGCATTGGCCGCGAGCAAGTCATTGAAAGGCACGCGGCCATCTTACGGGGCTATCGCTTAATGGACCGGCTTGCCACCGCCGTAATCAGCTGAGACGCGGGCGTCCCCGATCCATCGCGGCGCCCGGTAGCGGGCGGCAATTCGACCGGCGTCCCCGATCCGGCAGCCGCGAGCGCGGGAGCCGCCCCCGCCCATCCCAGCAGCAGCGAGTCCTCGCCTCTTAAGAATCGATGGCAGCGCACGCCCCCGGTCGCGCGTCCCTTCGCAGGATACTCAGCGAACGGCGTCACCTTCACATTCCCGGCCTCGGTCCCTGGCAACGAGGACGAACTGCCGGAGATCGTCACCACAACGGCATCGTCCGGAGATGTCGCACCGAACCAGATCGCGTGAGCGTCACGGCCCAGTTTGATGCCTGCCATGCCGGAACCTGCCCGGCCTTGCGGACGAACGACCGAGGCCGCGAAATGTAGCAGCTGTGCGTCCGAACTGATGAAGACGAGTTCGTCGTCCGGGTTACGCAGTTCGAGCGCCCCGACCACCTCGTCGCCATCGGCCAGGTTGATCACGCTCCATTCGTCCTTGCTGGCAAGTGTTTCCGGGTTCACGCGCTTCACAACCCCGGACCGGGTACCCAGCGCCAGGCCCAGCGACGCATCGCTCAAAGATGTCAGGCCAAGAACCCGTTCGCCCTTGTCGAGTTGCACCAGATCGGCGATCCGGGTGCCGCCCTGCAGATTCGGAGATGTCGCGGTCGGCGGAACCGAGGGCAGTTCGATTGCCTTCGCCTTGATCAACCGGCCTTTCGATGTCAAGACGCCGTATTCGGCGTGGGCGGT
Organism: Brooklawnia sp.; assembly: GCF_032229645.1. Lineage (NCBI taxonomy): Bacteria > Bacillati > Actinomycetota > Actinomycetes > Propionibacteriales > Propionibacteriaceae > Brooklawnia > Brooklawnia sp. Next base: position 449 of record NZ_JAVTWX010000032.1, on the reverse strand, counting down.
CGCTGGTATTGCCGACACGACGCCATCGTGACGCGTGCGCGGCCCTTCGGCGCCACCGGGTGGCTCTGCGACATCCATGCGAGCCACCAGCCCGGCCGAACTCAGCATCACCCAGCACTGGTCGTCGGGGATCTCTAACGGCGCTGCTGCGAAAGCGCTGGCAGCGGCCCCGGAGTCGGCGAGCAACACAGTGCGCCGTGGCGTCCCGAATTTCTTCACCACGTCATCGAGTTCTTCGGTGACCAGACCGTGCAACACCGATTCGTTGCTCAGGATCTCGTTCAGCCGTTTAATCTCGGCCTTCAGTTCGTCGCTTTCGGATTCGAGCTCGATGCGGCTCAGCTTGGTCAACCGGCGCAATTGCAGATCAAGGATGTAGTTCGCCTGCACCTCGGTCAGCTCGAATGTCTCCATCAACCTGGTCCGGGCTTCGGACACATCGTCCGAAC
>NZ_JAVTWX010000031.1:0-2764 GCF_032229645.1 Brooklawnia sp. | reverse complement strand
TCAGTGCCGCGCCATTATCCAGTGAGGTGCAACTGGCCTGGCTTCAGACCACTTGCGATCCACAAGGACCGATGCGCCGGGTGGGTCTCTGAAGGCCCCGAATGGTCCCTGATCGAGCCGCTCGAAGCGGTGACCACCTCCTGAACGGCACTCATCTGAGCCAACTCAGGACGAACCTCGCCGCCGCGCTGTCCTTGTCGACCGGGAGCGGTGCCGGATCGCCGCGTTTTTGACTCTCCACCGAGCGGTCAAGTAGCCTTGATCGTTGTGTTCGGGCGACCGAACCATGCGTGCGTGCGCCGCGTCCGATCCGGCCCCTTCGACAGGTTCAGGGGTCACGATTGGTGGCGCTCGGCGCGCGCCACAAAACCACGAAGGAAAGAGATACCAGCCGGTGCCCACTATCCAGCAGTTGGTCCGCAAGGGCCGCACTGACAAGGTCAGCAAGAACAAGACCCCAGCGCTGAAGGGTTCGCCCCAGCGTCGTGGCGTGTGCACCCGCGTGTACACCACGACCCCCAAGAAGCCGAACTCGGCGCTGCGCAAGGTCGCCCGCGTCCGGCTGTCCTCGGGCGTGGAGGTCACGGCCTACATCCCCGGTGTCGGCCACAACCTCCAGGAGCACTCCATGGTGCTCGTGCGGGGCGGCCGAGTGAAGGACCTGCCGGGCGTGCGGTACAAGATCATCCGCGGCTCGCTGGACACCCAGGGTGTCAAGAACCGCAAGCAGGCGCGCAGCCGTTACGGCGCGAAGAAGGAGAAGTAATGCCTCGCAAGGGTCCCGCCCCGAAGCGTCCCGTCGTCGTCGATCCGGTCTACGGCTCCCCGCTGGTGTCCCAGCTGGTCAGCAAGATCCTGCTGGACGGCAAGAAGACGACCGCGCAGAGCATCGTGTACGACGCGCTCGAAGGCACCAGGGCGAAGACCGGAATCGATCCTGTCCAGACGCTGAAGAAGGCGCTGGACAACATCCGTCCGGCGTTGGAGGTCAAGAGCCGCCGGGTCGGTGGCGCCACCTACCAGGTGCCGATCGAGGTGAAGCCCGCCCGGGCCAACACCCTCGCGCTGCGCTGGCTGGTGAGCTTCTCCCGACAGCGTCGGGAGAAGACGATGACCGAGCGCTTGATGAACGAATTGCTGGACGCGTCCAACGGGCTCGGCGCCTCGGTCAAGCGTCGCGAGGACACCCACAAGATGGCCGAGGCCAACCGCGCCTTCGCCCATTACCGCTGGTGACATCAGCGCAGCACTGATCCCCCAACAGGGCGCGGCACACCGAGCCGTGCCCTGTGCCTGACAACAGGGCGCCCTGACCGCTGGGTGCGCTGCACAGCTTGGGCGTCTTGAATCCAGGGCGCCAACTCAGCAGAACGGAAGGTTGAGCCCAAAGTGGCGATCGACTCGAACCAGGACCTGGCAGCAGTTCGCAACATCGGCATCATGGCCCACATCGACGCCGGCAAGACCACCACCACCGAGCGGGTGCTGTATTACACCGGCATCAACTACAAGATCGGCGAAGTGCACGACGGCGCCGCCACCATGGACTGGATGGAGCAGGAGCAGGAGCGCGGGATCACGATCACGTCCGCCGCGACGACCTGTTTCTGGAAGGACGTCCAGATCAACATCATCGACACCCCCGGGCACGTCGACTTCACCATCGAGGTGGAGCGGTCGCTGCGGGTGCTCGACGGCGCGGTGTGCGTGTTCGACGGCGTCGCGGGCGTCGAGCCGCAGTCCCAGACGGTGTGGCGTCAGGCCACGCGGTACGGCGTCCCCCGAATCTGTTACGTCAACAAGCTCGACCGCACCGGTGCGTCCTTCGACTACTGCGTGAAGACCATCCGGGAGCGCCTGCACACCGTGGCCGCGGTCCTGCAGTTGCCGGTGGGTGCTGAGTCGCATTTCCAGGGCGTGATCGACCTGGTCGGCATGCGCGCGCTGATGTGGCGCGGTGAAACCACCATCGGCGAGGACTACGTCGTCGAGGAGATCCCCGCCGAGATGGCCGAGGCCGCCGCGTCTGCGCGTGAGGAACTCATCCACGTTCTGGCCGACCACGACGACGACTTCGCCGAGGCCTGGCTCGAGGCGGAGGAGACAGGCGAGGAACTCTCCGCCGCCCAGATCAAGGCGGCGGTGCGACGCGCCGTGATCGCCAACAAGATCACCGCCGTCATCTGCGGCTCGTCCTTCAAGAACAAGGGCGTGCAGCCGATGTTGGACGCGGTCATCGACTACCTGCCCTCCCCGCTGGACATCCCGGCCATCCAAGGCTTCAAGCCCGGTCACCCCGATCAGGTGATCGAACGGCACACCTCCAACGAGGAACCGCTGTCGATGCTGGCGTTCAAGATCGCAGCCGACCCGCACCTGGGCAAGCTGACCTACATCCGGGTCTACTCCGGCATCCTCAAGGCGGGTCAGCAGGTGCTGAACTCGACGAAGGGCCGCAAGGAGCGGATCGGCAAGATCTACCAGATGCACGCCAACAAGCGCGAGGAGATCGATCAGATCGGCGCCGGCATGATCATCGCGGTGATGGGTTTGAAGGACACCACCACCGGTGAGACCCTGTGCGATCCGGCCAACCCGGTGGTGCTGGAGTCGATGGACTTCCCCGCCCCCGTGATCGAGCAGGCCATCGAGCCCAAGACGAAGTCCGATCAGGAGAAGCTGTCGGCGGCGATCCAGCGCCTGGCCGAAGAGGACCCGACCTTCCGCGTCCACACCGACGATGAGACCGGCCAGACCATCATCG
>NZ_JAVTWX010000030.1:1525-15623 GCF_032229645.1 Brooklawnia sp. | reverse complement strand
AGTAGCCCGCTGGTGGTGGTCGCGCCGATGAAACCTTGCACGGTGTGGGGGCCGGGTCCGGTCGCATAGTGGTAGGCGCCGGTTGCCGATCCTGACGCACTCCCGGAAACGACTCCGGCCGCGACGGTGGCTTTGAGGCCGGTGAGCCCCAGCTTGCCGGCCACGCCTATCCCGGTGAAACCTCCGAGCACGCCGCTGATGACGACTTCGCCCCAGTTCACCTCGCCGGTGGTGACCTTTTGGACGATAGTGTCTGCACCGGCTGCCATCAGCATCATGCCTGCCGGGCCACCGACTCCTGTCGCCATCAACACCCCGCCAGCGACGACCATTGCCCCGCCGATGAGGTAGTCCCGGTTCTCTGAGATCCAATCACCTGCGGCGTTCCACGCCTGCGCGAGTGGTCCTTGCAGACCATCCGCATAGGCCCCCAACTCTTCGTCGGTCACCGGACGCAGGCCGAGCGGGTCCACAGCGTGCAGCGGATCATTCCCGGCATATGAGTAGGGGTTGCTGGCCCAGGCGGCCCCGGTCACCGGGGCCAGTGGGTCCACGCTGAGGAACCCGTGCGAGGCAGGATCGAAAACACGTGATCCCATCCATTCCAGGCCGGCGATATTCACGCTGCCATCAGTGCCGAGGGATGCGCCCGCTGTGGAACTTCCGGAGACACCAGCCAGTGTCTGCCAGGGATCTTCGTCAGCTGTCGCACGGGCTTGCCGCCATGCTGGCTGCCGCCACTGCCCGTCGATGCCGTTGAGGCCACCCGGGCCATGGAAGACGCTGGTTCCCCCGATCGAGATCAGGCTGGGCGTGATGGCCGCGGTATCCCAGGAAAGAGTTTTACCGTCGAGATGAGCGAGTTCGCCCAAAGCGTCCACCCATAGATCGGTATCTCGGGATTCCTCGCTATCGTGCTGCGATACCTTCGACAGCCAGCCACGCGAATCCCACCGGTAGTCGGTGACGCCCTCACCATGGGTTTTCCGGATACGGCGACCTTGCCCGTCGTAGGCATACTCGGTGCGTTCACCGTCCGAACCGCTGACGCTCAGAAGCTGCCCGGCCTCGTCGTAGCTGTACTGGCGTTCCCCTTGTGGGCCGGTCTCGCGGGCCATCCGACCGGACGTGTCATAGGCCCAGGTGGTGATGTGGTTTTGTCCGGCCGCCTTGACGAGCTGACCCGCCTGATCGTGGGTATAGGTCACCGGCCCGCCGGGACCATCGATACGGATGATGCGGCCATCCTCGTCACGGATGATGCTGGTCGACGTGCCGCCTTCGGATGTGGTGCGGCAATGTTCCACGACCTGGCCATCGGCGTACTTCCAGGCCTGCAAAATATCACCGGCCCGGCTTTCGCACAGTCTTCCGGACGCGTCATAGCCGAGCCCTATCTCGCCGAACACCGAGTGCACGATCCGAGTGGTGCATCCCACGGCGTCATGCTCGTAGGAGATCCGTGTGCCATCGGGTGCGACCATCGAAGTGCGCACGCCGTCCGGGTCGTATACCCAGCTACTCGTCCGGACGCCTTCGGCCGTGTGGGTGACACGTTCGATGAGGCGGCCACACCTGTCGAACCGCAAGGCGTGGGCCGCCTTCCCGCCTGGCGCGGTGTAGTCAGTGATCATCGCGGTGCGTGTCCGGGAATCACGCTCGATCGCAGTCAGCGGGCGCCCGTTCGCGCTCATCCCGATCGCGAGCCCAGCAGCGTCGTAGCACCATTCGAGAGTGTCGCCGTCTGGGTCAGTTTGCGAAAGCTGGCGTCCAGCCGCATCGTAGCTGGCGTAGGTGGTGCGACCCAGCTGGTCAGTGGACGACGCCACCTTGTCCAACTCCGTGTAACTACGGGTGGTGACTCCACCCACCGGATCAATGACCCGGATCATCCGGCCCCGCGAGTCGTACTCGTAACGCGTAACACCGCCAAGGCTATTCCTGGCAGCTATCAATTGCCCGGCCGCATCGTAGCTGAACCTGCGTTCACCCAACCATGCGTCGTGGACGCCCACCACCCGCCCCGCCTTGTCGTAGCGGTAGCGCCGTGTCCCGAACCCCGGGATGCGTTCCCGGAGCACCCGGCCCATCGGGTCATAGTCGATCTGCGTGACCTCACCGGTGGGTGATGTGCGGGCAACAACCCGCGAATCCGGATCGTAAGAGAGAGTGGAGCGGCCACCGAGCGGATCAATAGCTGCCACGGGTCGGCCGCAGGCATCGTACTCGTAGCGTGTAAGGCGCCCCGCCGGGCTGGTGAAAGCGATCACGCGGCCCGCCTGGTCGCGTCCAATGCGTGTGAGACCGCCGTCGGCGTCCAAGATCTCCACCACACGGCCACAGGCATCATAGGTGCAGACCTCGGTCGAGCCATCGGCTCGCTCCCGTTTGACAGGCCGCCCATACTCGTCGGTTTGAACGGTGACCTCGTCGAATGCGGTGCGCAAGCTGGCCACGCCGTCACAACGATCATGGGTGATCCCGGTTACCACACCGGTCGGGTCTACCGTGCGGGTCAACTGGCCTGTCGAATCGTATTCCCGGCTCCACGCGCCACCGGCAGGATCGATGATCTCGAGCAATCTCGCCAGACCGTCGTGGACGAATTCCCAGCCCGCCCCGTCCGGCAAGGTCACCGACGACAGATTTCCGTCCTCATCGAACTGCCTGCGAATCACCCGGCCGAGCGGATCCCTGGTAGCGACGAGTTCCCCATGCGGTCCGTATTCGAATTCTGTTCGCGCCCCCAATGGATCGATGGTCGCCGTGATCTTGCCACCGGCACCATGCTCGAAAGCCCAAATAGCGCCGTCCGCGTCCTGGCGGGAAGTCAATAGACCGGCGGCATCGTAACGATATTTGGTCGTATTGCCCGATGGGGACACCGCCTGAATGATCCGCCCTGCTGGATCATGCACAAAACGTGCGGTATCGCCGGCCATATTCGTGATCGACACCAGATCACCGAAGCCGTCGTAGCCGAAGCGCAATGCGACACCCTCGGGGTCAGCGATGCTTGTCAGCAGGCCGTCGCGCCACCCGATCTCCGTGCGGCCGCCGACCGGATCGATCATCGTTGAGGGATTGCGATCGCTGCTTGAAGCGTAGGCACATTCGGTGACCCCGCCTGAGGCCGTGACCACCGTCGTGAGCCGGTCGGATTCATCGTAGCCAAAGGTAATATCGGCGCCCTCAGGCGTGACAGTGCGGATCCTGCGGCCACGATCATCGTAGGCGTGAACCGTGGTCTGGCCGTCACGTTGCGTGACAGAGACCAGATTCCCGTGACGATCATAGGCCATCGATTGCCGTTTGCCGTCCGCGTCGATGATGCCGACGATCCGGCCTTTGCGGTCGAAGATCCAGGTATTTGCCTTTGAACCATCGTGATTCGACACCGACGTGACTCTGCCGGGAAGATAGGCGAAACGCACCCGACGACCAAACGGGGTGACCTGCTCGATCACGCGGCCCGAGTCATCGTAGGCGTTCTCGCATTCCACCACGCCAGCGGCCGACACGACCTGATCGATCAGTCCTTGCTCATTCCAGTGGTAGCCGCGCGAGCCCGCTTCGCTGCGGGTACCAGTCAGCCGGCCGCACGAGTCATATTCGTACTCGACCCGGCGTCCATCCGAGCTGGCGATATAGGCGACCCTGTCACCCAAATATTCGACCGCGATGCTGCGGCCCCGCTGGTGAAACAGCCCGGTGATTCGGCCGTCATTACCCCGCGTCACCCGGATCCCTGCGCCTGGGCGAAGGCTCCAGCCGAGCGCACGTCCTGCGGCGTTGAATGCCCACCATGCGTCAGCATTGTTCCGCACGACCAACAACTGGCCATCATGCCGCAGGAAAGCGGCAAGATCGGCATCGTCCTCGGCGGCAAGCCAGTAGTTCTCGCCTGCAGCGCGATCCCAGCCTGTGCCCAGCCGGGGGAAATGGATCTGTCGTCCATCAGCCATCACGAAATTGGCGCCTTCATCGGTCAGTGTCAGGCCTATATCAAGCACTGACCACCAACCAGTACCGAACGCGCCAGCACGTGAATCCAGCGAGTTGTACATACGCGTGAACGCCAGCGATACCGCCGCGCCCTCACCGAGAAGATCCACCTCGGGCTCCAAGAAATTCCCGGTGGCAGTGTTCACAGGATCGTTGGAGAAACCAGTAGTAGGAGGCGTGCCGATCGCCTCAAACGGGCCAATGATGAAATCACCGCGGAGCGAATCGACTCCGGCAGAGGCCAAAGCGGCCGCAATAGACGCGTCGGACACAGTCACGACTCCCGAGCCACTTCCCGCAGCCTCAAAAGCTGAGGCGACCGTACCCGCCCACTGAGCATCTGCCTCGTTTGCGTCCACCCAATCTTGGCAAGCCTTCGCCACTGAATGGGCACTGAGGTCACCCCAATAACCGTTGCAGTCAGATTCGTACGTCGACAACGCATTGCTGACCGCGGTGAACGCAGGCTTAATATCCGAATCCAAGCCACGGGTCCCTGACGCGAAGCCGCGAAGATTCTCAGGAACCGCTGAAGACGTGCCTGTTTGTGACTGACCAGAAGGGATCTCCCGGCCAGAAATGGTCACACCATCCGAGCTAAGTTTGGGCTCGGGTTCAGGTTCTGGCGGGCGCGGGTCGTCATCCGCACCAAAAGCCGACTTGATGTCCTCCCAAGCCCCCAGGAAGAAATTCTCTTCACGCCTGCGCTGGCGTTCCTCCCATGCGCGTGCTTCTTCGCGTCGCTTATCTTCCGCCCTGGCTGCGTCCCGCAATTGGGTCGCGTAGTCGGCCACGGTGCGCAGCGCATCGGCGAGGCTATTTGCGCTACTTCTCGCCAGATCCGCGTTCCTGGTGAAGACCTCGGCAAAATGACCTCGAAACTCCGTGCTGCCAGTCGACGCATTCGATGCACGTGACCCGCGCTGCCCTTCCAACGAAGCGGCAGCCTTGTTCGCAGCACTGATCAGCGTGTCAGCCGCGCCATAGGAATACTGAGTCGGATCGCTACCGCCGATTCTCGCCACCGCGCGCACTCACTTCCAATTGGGCGACACAGCCAGGGCAGTGTGCCGCCTCACCACAACGAGGAACCTCAAGCCCAAGATCGGAAAAACCACCACCAAAATCTGGGGTGCAGGGGTGCCTCCGGAAATACCCAGCGGCCAGCCGCCAAGCGCGCATCACTATAGCAGTCCTAGACTCCAATGCCTGGCGCTCTCGCAATTACGCCGCTGCCGGTACGATCTGTGGCAATGAATCTCCTTAACGGTGTTAACCGATGCGACGGCGAGCCCGTCGATGTCGCCGTGGCGCCAGATCCGGTGGCGGCCTTCTGGCACGCCCACCGCAACGCACGGCCGATCGCCGTACACACGTCCGGGACGACCGGCCGGCCCCGAACGGTTCTGCGCAGCACCGCGTCGTGGACCGATTCTTTCGGCTTCGCCGCCGCCCGGCTGGGGCTTTCGCAGACAAGCAGATTCCACATTCCCGGGCCGCTGAGTGCGACGATGAATCTCTTTGCGGCCTGCCTCGCCGGGTTCTCGGGCGTCGGCTGGTCGCCGGACCCGGCCGGAGCCACCCATTGCACGCTGACGCCGTCGGGTCTGGCGCGGGCGCTGGGCACCGGACGCCTGCGGCCCGGCCTGGTGGTGCTGGTTGCCGGCGACGGGCTGAACCGAGGGCTGCGGGACGAAGCCGTCGGGCAGGGATTACGGATCGAGCACTACTACGGCGCGACCGAACTTTCGCTGGTGGCCTGGGGAAGCTGCCGCGACGATCTGCGACTCTTCGACCGGGTCGAGGCACGGATCTCGGACGGATGCATCTGGGTGCGTTCGCCCTGGCTCTCGGATGGTCCGGCACCTGGTTCACCACCAGGACCCTGGCGACTCGCCGGCGACGGCTTCGCCAGCGTCGGCGATCGTGGTCGGCTGGACGACCACCGGCTATGCGTAGCGGGCCGGGAGGGCTCGATCACGACAGGGGGCGTCACCGTCGAACTCGCACCGCTGGCTGCGAGGTTACGTGCGGTGGCCACCGGGGAGATCCACCTGGTGGGCATCCCGCATCGGGTCGTCGGGGAGGTACTGGCCTGCGCGGTGACGCGTTCGGACGATATCGAAGCGCTGCGGTCGTGGTCACAGGCACACCTGTCTGCTGCGGAGCGTCCACGCGCCTGGGCCTACATCGACGAGCCGCCGCTCACCGCGGCGGGCAAACTGGACACGGCGGCGCTGGCAGCGCTGATCCGCGAGCATCGCACGGCACTGGAGGACGACCGGCCATGAGTAACCAACCCGTCATCATCGACGCTGTGCGCACACCGATCGGTACCGAGCACGGGGCGCTGAAGCACGCCACTGTCGACCAGCTGGTGACACCACTGATCGCCGAGTTGGCTGCCCGCTGTCCCGCCCCCGAACAGATCGAGCAGGTGATCCTCGGCAATCTGCGCGGACCGGGCGGCAACCTCGCCCGCTACTGCGCACTGGATGCGGGATTGCCGCAACGGGTGACCGGACTGACCGTCGATCAGCAGTGCGGTGCCGGGCTGGCAGCCGTCGAGTGCGCCCGCGGCGCCCTCGCACTGAATCCCGGCTTCGTCCTCGCCGGGGGTGCGCAGTCCGCGTCCACGCAGCCGCGAACCTTCTGGCCGGATGGCTCGACCGCAGGCCCGGATGCGCTCGAGGAGTTCACCCGGGCGCCCTTCGTACCGGAGCGCTTCGACGACCCGGGCATGGGGCTGGCTGCCGACCTGGTGGCAGCCGAACACGGTATCGGCAGGCAGCGGCAGGATGCCTACGCGGCGAGGTCTCACGAGCGGGCGGTGCGCTCGCTTTACGCCGGGACCTTCGACGCCGAGATCGTGCCCGTCGCCGATGTCAGATCGGACGAACGGCCGCGGCGGGGATTCACCGCCGAGCGGCTGGCCCGCTTTCGTCCGATCTTCCGGGACGGCGGGACGGTGACCGCGGCGAACTCCTGCGGCGTCAACGATGGCGCCGCCATGGTGCTGATGACCGACGCCGAGACGCATGCCGGGCTGGGTCTGCCCGGGCTGCGCATCCTCGACGCGGTGACGATCGGCGGAATGCCCGCTCGTCCGGGCTTCGGGCTGGTCCCTGCGGTACGCAAGCTCTACGAGCGCACCGGACTGGGGCCCGGCGATTTCGATGCCGTCGAATGCAACGAGGCCTTCGCCGGGCAGATCCTGGCCTGCCTGGACGCGATCGGCATCCCCGATGAACGCAACTGCGTCCAGGGCGGGGCGCTCGCCCTCGGGCATCCCTGGGCGGCGACCGGGGCGGTCCTGCTGACCAGACTGTTCACCCAGCTGGTACGCGAAGAACGCGGCGGCCGAGGCCTGGCTGCCATCGCCATCGCAGGCGGCATGGGGGCGGCGATCGCTGTCGAGGTCTGCTGAGGACCCTCCAGAGGACGAGGGCCGCCCAGACCCGCGGAACCCAGCTGCCACGGTTGAGGTTTCAAGAGATACGCTATGGCCCGTGCCAGTACTCGCGGTCGGGCTCAGTCATCATCAGGTGGCGACCGACGATCTCACGCAGTTCACCGCCTGCGCAGAGCAGGCGAGCGTGAGCCTGCGTGCTTCCCACGGAATCAATGGCCTGATCATGCTGGCGACCTGCAATCGATGCGAGCTCTACATCGATGCGGAGAACTTCCATCAGACCGTTCGCCTGACACGGGATCTACTGACGCAGGCGGGCGCCGGAGACCTCGTCCAGGTGATTGATGTCTATGGTCTGCGCAACGCGGTCAGGCATCTCTTCGAGGTCGCCTGCGGACTGGATTCGATGGTCGTCGGGGAATCCGAGATCGCCGGCCAGGTGCGTTCAGCACTGCAGAGCCACACCCAGCAGGCCAGCCCCGCTCTGCATCGCCTCTTCCAGATGTCGCTTGGCACCTCGAAATCGATAGCGAACGCCACGGCTCTGGGGGCGATGGGACGCTCGGTCGCCTCGATCGCCCTCGACCTGGTGGAGACCAGACACGGTGACCTGGCCGGCCGGCAGGCGTTGCTGGTCGGAACCGGGGCCTACGCCGGGGTGGTGACCGCCGATCTGCTGCGCCGCGGCGCACAGGTCAGTGTCTACTCGTCCTCGGGACGCGCCACCGCCTTCGCACGGACCCATCCGGTCAGCCCCGTCACCGAAGACCGGCTGCCCTCCGCGCTCGCCGACGCCCAGGTGCTGGTCGCCTGTAGTGGACGAGGTCGCCGCACCCATCGCATCACCGCTCGTCAGGTCGCAGATGCCCGCGACGGCCTGGACGAGCTGCTGCCGGTGGTCGATCTCGCACTGGGACGCGACGTCTCGCCCGAGCTGGCCAGCACGCCGGGCATCGACCTGATCGATCTGGATGTGGTCGGCGATCATGCTCCCACCGACCATGTCGCGTCTCTCGAACATGCCAGCGAACTCATCGACGAGGCCGTCGAGAACTATCTCAGAGCCGAACGCGCCCGGTTGGCAGATCCGGCGATCCTCGCGGTGCGCGCCTACGTCAATCGGATCGTGGATCAAGAACTCGGCGCGGCCGCCGCGCACACGTCCGGAGAGCAGGACGCGGCGGTCCGCCGCTCGGTGCGGCGGGTGGCCAACGCTCTGCTTCACCAGCCGACCGTCCGTGCCGCAGCGTCGGCGCAGAACGGCGATCTCGGCGAATTCACGTCGGCACTGGAGAAGGTCTTCGGAATCGAGGTCGACAACCAATGAGCCAGACGGCTGCCGCTGCCCCGCTGAGGCTGGGAACCCGCGGCTCGCTGCTCGCCCGAACCCAATCCCAGCAGGTCGCAGACTCGATCACCGCAGCCACCGGCCGCGCGGTCGACCTGGTCGTCGTCCGCACCGAGGGCGACGATCTGACGGTGCCGCTGGACTCGCCGTCGCGGCCCGGCGCGTTCGCCGCGGCGTTGCGCGATGCCCTGCTGGATGGACGGATCGACCTGGCCGTCCACTCGTTCAAGGATCTGCCCAGCGCGCCGCTGCCCGGGTTGACCGTGACGGCGATACCGCCGCGCGCCGATCCGCGGGATGCCTGGTGCTCGCGCGACGGCCTCGGCCTCGCCGGGCTGCCCGCCGGAGCGAAGGTCGGTACCTCCAGCCCACGCCGGGCGGCCGGGCTCAGACGGGCTCGCCCGGATCTGGAGGTCGTCGCGATCAGAGGGAATGTGGACACCAGACTTCGCAAGGTCGCCGAGGCCCAGGTGGACGCCGCAGTGCTCGCCGCGGCCGGTTTGCTGCGCCTGGGACGCCAAGCGGCAATCACCGAGTTCATCGATCCCGGCGTGCTGCTGCCCGCTCCTGCCCAGGGGGCTCTCGCGGTGGAATGCCGCAGCGGCGAACTGACCGACGAGCTGGGCGCGATCGACGATGCTCGCACGAGGCTCGCGGTGACCGCCGAACGGGCGATCCTGGCCGGAATCGAGGCCACCTGCACCACCGCCGTTGGCGCTCTGGCTACCTGGATTGACGAGGATCGACTCGAGCTGACCGTCGAGGTGAGCGGCCATCGTGGCATCGTCTTCGAGCGCATCTCACGGACCGGGCGTGTTGGCTCATCGAGCCAGGCCACCGCGCTGGGGCTGGCAATCTGCGTCGAACTCGCCCCGAAGATGTCGTGAGATCGATGCCATGAATCCGATCCTGCTGATCCGCCCGGACGGCAACGAGTCCGATGCCCGGGCGCTGGCCGAGGTAGGCGTCGAATCGGTGGCCGAACCGCTGCTCGAGGTCGTCCCCGCGCGTGAACCGGGCGCTGCCCGAAGGCTCGCGTACCGGCTGAGCGAGGCCGATCCGCAGACCTGGCTGATCGTCACCTCGCCGCGCACCTGGCGGTATTGGCGGACGCTGGTTCCCGAGCTCGACTCGGTGCTGACCGAGGCGCTGGCCAGGGGGCTGCAGGTGGCCGCCGTCGGCACCGCGACCGCTGCCTCGCTGCCGGCCTCGGTTGACCACACGGTCACTCCGCCGGGGATCAGCGCGGACGACCTGCTGGGCTTCCTGCTGGAACAGTCCCCCGGAACCGCGCTGCTGCCGGCGTCCGCACGGGCGCGCCGGCTGCTACCCGACGGGTTGACCGCCGCGGGCTGGCAGCTGCAGCAGGCCGCCGTCTACGACACGGTGCCGCGCCACGGCGTCCGGCTGCCCCATCCGGCCGGCCTTCGCGGGGTTCTGGTGCGTTCGCCGAGCGCGGCGTCCGCGCTGGCAGCCTTGCTGCCACAACCACCAGGCGAGTTCTCGATCTTCGCCGTGGGACCGATCACGGCGGCGCGTTGCCGCGAACTGGGTTGGCGACCGGTCGAGATCGGCGTCACGAAACCGTCGGCAGTCGCCGACGCGATCGCCCGCCATCTTCGCGGGAATGGGAGCATGCTGGAGGCATGAACACGACTCCGCAGCCGGCCATCGAGCGCATCACTCCGTTCGCGGGAAACGCCCTGGTCGTTGGCGTCGAACCGGGGCAGCCGGAGATCGTCGTCATCACCGCCGCCAAGCTTGCCGAGACCTTGCAGGCGAAGGTCTATTTCGCCTACGCCGATCCGGAACGCATCACCGAACGCGAATTCCCCGACGGCACCGTGCAACACAGCGGCCTGAATCCCGATTTCGCAGACGACGAGGTCTGGCAGCAGCGCCGTGACAAACTCATCGCTGCTCTGAACTCCGTGCTGGCCACAGGCCCCACCGAGTGGGAGTTTCGCTATCTGGCCGGACGCGCGGACCGCGCGCTGACCCATCTGGCACGGGCGGTCGACGCAAGTATGATCATCGTCGGCACCAGGCGCCCCGGCAACAGCGGCCGCGTCAGGCGGCTGCTTGAGGGGACCCTGGGCAGGCATCTGGCCGCCCATCAGCACCGTCCGGTGCTCATCGTCCCCACCACGGTCGTCGATTGGAAGATCCCGCTCGGATGACCGCGACTCCTGCTGCCTCGCATTCGCGACCCGCCCACGCGCGTCCGCAACTCATCGCGTTGGTGATGCTCGGCGGCATGGCCGGCACCGCGATGCGCAACGCTATCGAGACTGCTTTCACGGCGTCCGGCGAGCATCTCATGCCATGGGCGACCTTCGGGATCAACGTTTCCGGGGCGTTCTTGCTGGGCTTGTTGTCCGAGCTGCTGGTGCTGGTGGTCGCGGACGAGGAGCGCCGCCGCAGACTGCAGCTGACCTTCGGCACCGGCGTTCTCGGCGGCTTCACCACCTACTCCACCTTCCTGTTGGAGACGGTGCGGCTAGGTGAAACAAGTCATCCGTTCGCGGCTGTCTGCTATCTGGTGGGCAGCGTGGTGCTCGGCTTCGGCGCAGCCTATCTGGCCATGATCGGCACACGCCGGGTGATCGACCGCGCTCAGCGAGGCCGCCGATGATCGGGATCTGGGTGGCCATCTGCGGCGGGCTGGGCGCCGCGGCTCGCTTCACTCTCGACGGCTTCCTCAGCGAACGAATCCGGCAATCCGTGCCGACCACGACCCTGATCATCAACATGCTCGGCTCGCTGCTGCTGGGCGTCTTGACCGGCTGGATCGCCGCCGGGGGGCCCGCCGACGTCAAGACGATCGCCGGGGTCGGGTTCTGCGGTGGGTTCACCACCTTCAGCACGGCGAGCGTCGAGCTGGCCAGGCTGGTTCGAGCCGGCCGCAAGCTGGCCGCGGTCGGCCTCGGCACGGCGATGGCGCTGAGCTGTCTCGCCGCGGCGCTGCTCGGTGTCGCTCTCGGAGGGTTGTTGGGCTGAGGGTGCTCCACGCGTGCGACGGTCCGCGTCCTATTGTGGTCATCGTTGATTGCGCTCTTGAAGGAGTCTGTCTTGTCTCTCGTCCAGCGTCCCCGACGGTTACGTCAAACACCCGCTGTGCGGCGTCTGGTCGCCGAGACCAGGCTGCATCCGGCCGATCTCGTGCTGCCGCTTTTCGTCGTCGAAGGATTGGACGACGCCCGCCCGATCACCGCGATGCCCGGTGTCATGCAGCACAGTCTCGCCAGTCTGGCCGAGGCTGCCCGGGAGGCCGAGGCGGCCGGTATCGGCGGGTTGATGCTCTTCGGCGTTCCGGTGCACAAGGACGCGATCGGTTCGGAGGCGACCAATCCGGACGGCATCCTGGCCGCCGGAGTGCGGGTGCTCGCCGAGACGGTGCCGCAGCTGCCGATCATCGCAGACCTCTGCCTCGACGAGTTCACCGATCACGGTCACTGCGGCGTGCTGGACGCCGAGGACCGCGTCAACAACGACGCGACGCTGCCGCGTTACCAGGAGATGGCTGTGGTGCTGGCGAGGGCCGGGGCAACCATGGTCGGCACCTCGGGGGCGATGGACGGCCAGGTCGGCGTCTGCCGGACCGCGCTCGACCAGGCCGGGTTCACCGACACGATGATCATGGCCTATGCCGCGAAGTATGCGTCCGCCTTCTACGGGCCCTTCCGTGAGGCCGTCGATTCGTCGTTGCAGGGCGACCGGCGTAGCTACCAGCAGGATCCGGCCAATGCGATCGAGGCGATCCGTGAGGTGCGCTTGGATGTCGGCGAAGGCGCCGACATCGTGATGGTCAAGCCGGGGCTGCCCTATCTCGACATCTTGGCGGCGACGGCCGCCGAGGTCACCGTCCCGGTCGCCAGCTACGTGGTCTCGGGCGAATACTCGATGATCGAAGCGGCCGCAGCGAACGGCTGGATCTCGCGCAGACCGACCATCCTCGAGGCGCTCACCTGCGTCAAGCGGGCTGGGGCGTCCATCATCGTCACCTACTGGGCCACCGAGGTGGCCGGCTGGTTGAAGGAGAACTGATGGCCACCAACGAAGAGCTCTTCGCGCGGGCAAAGCAGGTCATGCCGGGCGGCGTGTCATCGCCGGTGCGGGGGTTCGGTGCCGTGGGTGGGACGCCGCGATTCGCCGCGAAGGCCAGCGGCGCCTGGATCACCGATGCCGAGGGCCGCGAGTATGTCGACCTGGTGGGCAGCTGGGGTCCGATGATCCTGGGACACGCCCAACCAGATGTCGTCGCGGCGATTCAGCGCAGCGTCGAGGCGTCATCGTCGTTCGGCGCGCCGTGTCTGCCCGAATTGGCGCTCGCCGAGGCAATCGTCTCGATGGTGGAGCCGGTCGAGCGGGTGCGGTTCACCTCCAGCGGCACCGAAGCCGTCATGACGGCTGTGCGGCTGGCCAGGGGCGCGACCGGGCGCGATGCGATCGTCAAGTTCGCGGGTTGCTACCACGGGCACAGCGATTCGCTGCTGGCGGCGGCCGGATCGGGGGTGGCGACGCTGGGCCTGCCCGATTCTCCCGGGGTGACACGCGGTACTGCCGCTGACACGATCGTGCTGCCCTATGGACGCCTCGACCTGGTCGAGGAAGTCTTTGCTGCCCGTGGCGAGCAGATCGCCGCGGTCGTCACCGAGGCGGTGCCCGCGAATATGGGCGTCATCGTCCCGCCCGATGGGTTCAACAAGGGGCTGCGCGAGATCTGCGATCGTTTCGGCGCGAAGCTGATTCTGGACGAGGTACTCACCGGCTTCCGGGTTGGTCCCACCGGGTACCTGGGGGCGGCCGCCCAGGCCGAGGGCTGGGCACCGGACCTGCTCACCTACGGTAAGGTCGTGGGCGGTGGCCTGCCGATGTCGGCGGTGGCGGGCGGCGCGGAACTGATGGATCTGCTGGCACCGGCCGGCCCGGTCTATCAGGCCGGAACGCTGAGCGGCAATCCCGCTGCGGCGGCAGCCGGCCTGGCCACGCTGTCTCACGCAACCGCTGAGGTATACGCCCATCTCGACCAGGTGAGCGCCCAGCTGCGCAGCATGGTCGGCGAGGCGCTGTCGGCGGCCGGTGTGCCGCATCGCATCAACAACTGGGGCAACCTGTTCAGCGTCTTCTTCACCGATACGGAAGTCACCGACTACGACTCCGCCAAGACGCAGGACATCGCGGCATTCGGGCGCTTCTTCCATAGCCTGCTCGACAATGGCGTGTGGATGGCGCCCAGCGCCTTCGAGGCCTGGTTCGTCTCTGATGCGATCGGTGACCGTGAGTTGGACGTGATCGCCTCGGCGCTGACGAAGGCCGCGGGGGCGGCGCAG
>NZ_JAVTWX010000030.1:0-1425 GCF_032229645.1 Brooklawnia sp. | reverse complement strand
GCCCGACCGGGATCGAAGCGGTCGTCGGGATCAAGCAGGGAGCGTCCCCGCTGATCCTTCCAACCGCCCACCGCACGGGTGATGACGACCGGGCAGTAGGACTCGCGCAGCACATGTCGGCTGGTCGAGCCGAGCAGCAACCTGGCGAAACCGCCTCGTCCGCGCGACCCGATCACGACAAGACCGGCGCTACGAGAGGCCTCGATGAGCGCGGCTTCCGGACGACCGCGCACCGCGCGGACCTCGACTTCGACGTCCGGGAACTCCGCGACCTTGTCAGCGATCAGTTCGGTCGCCGCATCCACCATCAGCTTGTTCATCTCTTCGATGCTGTATTCCCACTGCTCAGCATTGAACGCATCGTACGGACCGTAGTCCCAAGCAGTGATCGCAATGAGCGGAACCGCGCGCAACGAGGCAGCTTGGAAGGCGCGAGCGATCGCCAGGTGGCCCTGGGGAGAGTCGTCGAGGCCGACCACAACCGGAGCGCCGTCGTGGTCTTCGGCCTGATCCGGCACGACCGCTACCGCACCTTGCGCCTGGGCGACGACGTAATCGGAGGTGCCACCAAGCATCTTCACCAAGGCGGGAGCTCCGGCGCCGCGGGCACCCACGATGACCTGGTCAGCGTCTTTGCCCGCTTCGGCGAGCAGGTCGGCAGGATGCCCCTCAACCACCGCGGTTTCCACCGGTAGCGTCGGATACTCGGCGCGGACCCGCTCGGCAACATCCGCGACGATACGCTCGGCCTTGTCGCGAACCATTTCAGCGTATGAGCGACCCTCGCTCTGGGCGACGGCCGCGGCCTCGCGTGATGGAATCGGCGACTCTGGAATCGCGTGGATGATCAGCAACGGAACGGGTGTGGTGCGCTCCGAGGCATGCTTGGCCGCCCACATCACAGCTTTCTCGGCCCGCAGCGAACCGTCGGTACCCACGACCCAGCGGCCCTCGGATACGAACTTGTCAGACATCATTGCC
This sequence comes from Brooklawnia sp., assembly GCF_032229645.1. Classification (NCBI taxonomy): domain Bacteria; kingdom Bacillati; phylum Actinomycetota; class Actinomycetes; order Propionibacteriales; family Propionibacteriaceae; genus Brooklawnia; species Brooklawnia sp. The sequence goes on along the minus strand of NZ_JAVTWX010000030.1, from coordinate 444 downwards.
CTCCTCATCAGTGCTTCCTCGCACACCAGGGACGGCACCCCTGATGAGGACAATTCTATGCGGAGGCGCTTGGGCCCAGGAGGAATGCGAGCGGATCGGTGTGATCGGCACGCGGGGCCGCGTGAACCGGTTGCCATGTTCGCGCCATGCTGCGGCGTGCGACCCCAGAATCCGCATGACCGGCGGCACCACGCGCTTGGTTGCTCCCCAGATGCCCGATTCATCGGCGGTTGGCCCGTTCAGCACGAACTGGGGTGCACTCAAGCGCGTTCAGCATGCCTGCACCCCTTCAACAAGTGGCGGCCGGCCAATCGTCGGTTGGCATCTGCTTGGTGGATGCGACTAAGATGCCCCACGGAGGATTCGCCTAGAGGCCTATGGCGCTCGCTTGGAAAGCGGGTTGGGTTCACGCCCTCACGAGTTCGAATCTCGTATCCTCCGCCA
>NZ_JAVTWX010000029.1:9902-15944 GCF_032229645.1 Brooklawnia sp. | reverse complement strand
CACACCACCAGCCACCGTCAACCCATCCACCCCGGAAGCTGTGGACAACTCGCCCTGCACACACCCCAGGCGTCAGCTCAGGCCGCGTCCTCTTGGCGACGCCAGCGAATACCCGCATCGATGAACGCGTCGATATCGCCGTCGAAAACCGCGTCCGTGTTGCCGGTCTCAAAGTTTGTGCGCAGATCCTTGACCATCTGGTACGGGTGCAGCACGTAGCTGCGCATCTGCGATCCCCAGGAGTTGCCCTCGGATTTCAGCGCATTCATTTCGGCCGCGCGGTCTTGTCGCGCTTTCTCGAGCAGCCGGGCCTGCAGCACGCGCAGCGCGGCGGCCTTGTTCTGGATCTGGCTTTTCTCGTTCTGACAGCTCACCACAAGGCCCGTCGGCAGATGGGTGATGCGCACCGCGGAGTCAGTTGTGTTGACCGACTGGCCGCCGGGGCCGGAGCTACGGAAGACGTCGACGCGGATGTCCGCCTCAGGAATGTCGATGTGGTCGGTCTCCTCCACGACCGGCAGCACCTCGACACCGGCGAAGCTGGTCTGGCGGCGCCCTTGGTTGTCGAACGGGCTGATCCGCACCAGCCGGTGAGTGCCCTGCTCGACCGACAACGTGCCATACGCATACGGCATCTTGACGGTGAAGGTGGCCGACTTGATGCCTGCTTCTTCGGCGTAGCTGACGTCGTAGACCTCCATGGAGTAGCCATGCCGCTCGGCCCAGCGCGCGTACATGCGCAGCAGCATCGCGGCGAAGTCGGCTGCGTCCACACCACCGGCCTCGGAGCGGATCGTGATCAGCGCGTCGCGCTCGTCGTACTCGCCACCCAGCAAGGTGCGGACCTCAAGCGCCTCGATCTCAGCCTTCAGCGCGTTGACATCGCGCTCGGCTTCGAGCTCGCTGTCGCGATCACCCTCCTCGGCCGCCAATTCGAGCAGCACCTGGACATCGTCCAAACGCTGACGAAGACCCTCCACACGCTCAACGTCGGCCTGTAACCGGGAGAGCCGGCTGGTGACGCGCTGAGCGTTCGCCTGGTCGTTCCAAAGGTCGGGTGCCGCAGCCTCATCCTCCAGCTTCGCGATCTCGGCCTTCTTCGACTCAGGGTCCGTCACGACCTCGATGGAGGTCAACGACCGGTCGAGTTCGTGAATGATATCGGGGAGATCTGCTAGCGCCACAAACCCGAAGTCTACCGTCTGCCCGCAGGGCCAGCCAGCAAGCGCCCGCCGGTCCTCGTCCACGGGTCTGATTCGCCGTCGCAGGTCGCGATCTGGGGCGGGTTCGGGCACTGGCGAGGGTCCGCCGATTTATCGAGTTCAGTTTGGTAGCCATAGCCGACCAAACTGAACTCGATAATTGCCACAGCGCCAGCAGGACACCCGGCAGGTCGATCTCGCGGGCTGATCTTACGAGCATCGGACACTTATCCACAGATCGCGAAAACTAAATCGGGAATCAACGTTTTCACGTCAGACTCGGAGTATGCCTCACCCCCTGCTACCAGATCTGCTACAGGACCTCGCCCGTAGACAAGCAGGTGTCCTCACCCGCGAACAGATCCTCGGACACGGCGTGCCTCGCACCAGGATTGACCGCTTGGTCGGCGAACAGCTGTGGAGCCGCCTTGGCCGAGGAATCTATCTGACTCACACGCTGAGCCCGGACTGGCAATCTCTGGCCTGGGCCGGAACCCTGATCGGAGGATCCGGATCAGCCACCGGTGGCCGAGCAGCGCTCCGTCTGGCCGGAGTCATCAGCGAAGAAGACCTGCCGATCTCGATCGTCCAGCCCGCTGACGCGCACCACCAGCCAAGCTCCGGCTGGTGGGACTTCACCCGGACCAAGGTGCTGTTCCGCGCAGTCGGAGAGCCACCGCGGGTCCGAGTCGAGCGCGCCGTCCTGGATCTTTGTGCGCTGGAGCCGGAGCGATCAGCCAATTGGATCACTCTGGCGACAAGCAGCAAACACACCAGCGCGGGCAGGCTATACGAAGCCCTTGACGAGATGCCTAGACATCCCGCCCGCCGCCAGCTGAACGAGCTCCTCGCCGACGTCGGCCAGGGCGCGGAAAGCCCATTGGAGTTGGTGTATCTGCGTGATGTGGAACGGGCTCATGGCATGAAGCCCGGCAGGCGGCAGATTCGCAGCGGCGGCTACCGATGCGACATCTACTACGAAGAAGGTCTCGTAGTAGAGCTGGATGGCCGGCGCGGCCACGAGGGTCTCGGTGCTTTCCGCGACATGGACCGGGACAACTTCCACATCATGCAAGGCATTCCCACTCTGCGATTCGGCTGGCTCCAATGCGTCACAGATCCCTGCGGGGCGCTCGCGCAGGTGGCCGAGGTGCGCCGCCGACTCGGCTGGACAGGGGACCTGAAATGCTGTTCACGGTGCCAACTGGTCGCATGAACGATTATCGAGTTCAGTTTGGTCGCTATAGCCGACCAAACTGAACTCGATAATCGCCGGATGGCCAGCTACGCCACCAGCACGTCTGCTGGACACCCAAGAAGCCGTGCGAGAATGGACCTGAACCTGTATTGAGGAGCTGGCCGTGGGTGAGATCAAGAACCGTCTACGCAAGGACCTGACAGCTGCCATGAAGCAGCGGGATGACTTCGCGAAGTCGACTATCCGGATGGCGCTGGCCGCGATCCAGTACGCCGAAGTCGCCGGTGACCAGGCGCGCAACCTCAGCGAGGCCGAAGAGATCGCCATCATCACCAAGGAGCAGCGCAGCCGCACCGAATCCGCGCAGACCTATGCGGACGCCGGGCGCCCCGAACTCGCCGAGAAAGAGGCTGCCGAGGCCGACTTCCTGACCCGTTACCTTCCCCAGCCGCTCAGTCAGGATGAACTCGTCGCCATCGTGGACGCGCAGATGGCCGCCACCGAAGCCGAATTGGGGGCCAAGCCGACCATGCGCCAGATGGGCGCCGTCGTGAAGGCCGTCAATGAGAAGGTTGCCGGGCGGGCGGACGGCAAGACGGTCGCGGGTCTGGTGAAGGCGCGCATCAATAGTTGAGGTGAGCGGGCCGGATTTCGCTCCCGCGAGTTCGGCCGGACGATCACCGGCAGCCAACAACGCGAGTGTCTGGATAGACGGAAGACCTCACGGACGCTCAAGGGGCGGAACGCCCGAAGGTCGCGATGGGTGGAAAGCCCGGACGGACCGGACGGTCGGACAGACCTAAGAACCCGAGGTCGGATGGGTGGAAAGCCCGGATAGACGGAAGGACAGGATGAGACGATCACGACTGTACGACGCGGGCAGTTTCGTGCTGCTCGCGCTCGTCGGCGTGATCTCTTTGACCAACCCGCTGTCGAGGACCGTCTTGAGCGGTTCATGGCACGCGTGCGTCGAGGCGACCGGCGGCATAGCTCGGCTGGGCCTCCACTTCGATGTCTTCGAGCCGAGCGTGAACTGTCCGATGGACAGCTACGCGCCGGGCCCCAACTTCGCGCAGGCCGGGCAGTTCTCGATCTTCATCTCGCTGTCCGCGGTGGCCTGCGGGCTCGTCCTCTTGCTTGCGACGCTCGGTGCCGGACGATGGCTGCGCGCCACGGCTCGAGCCGCCCAGATCTGGATCGGCCGGCTTATCGGTTCTCGTCCGGCGCAGTTGGTCGTCCGGAACTCATCAACTTCTCCGCTGCTGACTCGCATCGCCGATCTGCGCGGCGCTGTTCTTGCTCGTCCGCATAGCCGTCGGGGCCCGCCACTGCTGGCGCCGGCCTGACGATCCTTCCTCTGTCGCGTATTCCCTTCTCGGACGCCTCTTCTTCGGCATCTCTGCGGGAGCGCCTCGTCGGGCCGTACCCACACGTCCGAACCCGACCCGAAAGCGAAACCCATGAGCAAGAAGACCAATTCGTCCGCCCCGAAGCCGAGCAGCGGCTCCCCCACCAGCCGCCGCGAAACGCTCCGGACTCAGCAAGCACTAGAAGCGCGGAACAACCGAGTACGCGGATGGGTGATGTTCGGCACGCTCGGCGTCGCGCTCGTCCTCATCGTCGGGCTGGTGACCTGGGGCATCACACAGGCGACCAAGCCCGCGCCGACCGCGCCGAAAGCCGTAGTGGGCGACTATTCCCTCGCGATAGGTCAGGCCGACGCCCCGGTCACCATCGCGATCTACCAAGACTTCATGTGCCCCTATTGCGGCCAATTCGAACGGACGAACCGCGACGACATCGAGACTCTGGTCGCCGATGGAACCGCGAAGGTGGAGCTGCACCTGATGAACTTCCTCGATCCCCAATCGCAGGGCACGAACTACTCGACCCGAGCAGCGAGCGCCCTGATCGCAGTGGCGAGCGCCCAGCCGGAGCACGCCTTGGCGTTCAATGCGGCGCTCTACGACAACCAGCCGGCCGAGGGCAGCACGGGCCTGGACGACAGCCAACTCGCGGACTTGGCCCGCGAGGCAGGCGTCAGCGAAGCGGTCTACTCGACGTTCCCCGAGATTGCCAACGCCGATCGAGTGGATCGGTCGAATCAGGCGGCGCTCGACGCGGGCATCACGAGCACGCCGACGATCAAGATCAACGGCACGGACTTCGCAAGCTCGCAGATCTTCACGCCCGGAGCCCTCAAGTCGGCCGTTGAGACGGCGGCGGGCGCATGACCGACGTCTTGGAGCGCATCCACCGGTTCCGGCAGACCGATCGGTGGATCTTCGGCTACATGCTCTTCTCGTCGCTGGTTAGCCTGACCGCGTCGTTCGTGCTTTCGGTGGACGCGATCGCCCTCGCCCGCAATCCGGACGCGATCTTGGCGTGCAATATCAACTCCGTGATCAGCTGTGGGACGGTCGGGAGCACCTGGCAGGCGAATCTGCTCGGCTTCCCGAATGCGTTTCTCGGACTGATCGCCGAACCGGTTGTCGTCACGATCGCGGTGGCGAGCCTGGGGGGTGTGCGCTTCCCTCGCTGGTTCATGCTCGCCGCGCAGATCGTGTACACGATTGGACTCGGGTTCGCGTATTGGCTCTTCTACCAGTCGATGTTCAACATCAACGCACTGTGTCCGTGGTGCCTGCTGGTGACCCTGTCGACGACGCTGGTCTTCAGTTCGCTGACGCACGTGAATATCCGGGACAACAATCTCTTCTTGTCGCCGCGAGTACACAAGGCCCTGAAGTCCGGGCTCGACGTGGGTCTGGACGTGCTGATTGTGGTGGTCTGGCTAGCGGTGATCGTTGTCGCGATCGTGCTGAAATATGGGACGGCCCTATTCGGCTGATCGGCCTTGTCTGGCGGCTGGGCCGGTCCAGGTGGACGCGTCGCCCGGTCCGGCAGCCAGTGCGCTTGTCAGGCCGGGCCTGTACAAGCCGGCAGTCCCTGATACTTTCGGCAGCGACTATCGGCCCGGCCCCGAGCAGACTCGCCGGTTCCACAGCGACTACCGCAAATTGCAGCAGCTACCGAGCATCCGCAGCCGCTGTTACTTTCGGCGGCCGCTACAGGCCAGCCCTGTACATACCGGCAGCCCCTGCGATTATCGGCAGCCGCTGCCGAAGGGCCCCGTACACACCGGCAGCCACAGTTACTTCCGGCAGCCGCTGTCAATCGGGCACGAACATCCGGCAGCCACAGCTACTTCCGGAGGCCCGCTGTCAATCGGGCACGTGCACACCGGCAGCCCCTGCGATTCTCGACAGCCACTACGCCACCGAGACGAACAAACCAGCAGCAGCTACCGAAATGCCCAGCCACCATCACAACCACTACCGCAAATAGCAGCGACTAGCGAACATCCGGCAGCCACAGTTACTTTCGGCAGCCGCTGTCAATCGGGCACGTACATCCGGCAGCCACAGTTACTTCCGGCAGCCGCTGTCAATCGGGCACGTACAAACCGGCAGCCACAGTTACTTCCGGCAGCCGCTGTCAATCGGGCACGTACAGACCAGCAGCCGCTGTCACTTTCGGCAGCCGCTGCCGAACCACCCCGAACATCCCGGCAGCCACTGTCACTTCCGGCAGCCGCTGCAGCCGCACCCAAAAAGACGGCTGAAACACAACCGTCGCAAT
>NZ_JAVTWX010000029.1:2809-9802 GCF_032229645.1 Brooklawnia sp. | reverse complement strand
CCGGCAGCCGCTGCAGCCGCACCCAAAAAGACGGCTGAAACACAACCGTCGCAATACCGATGCAATACCGATGCCAGACGTTCACGTTCTGACATTGGATACAAACATTCCTGAAACACGCCCGGCCTAGTTTGATCTCGAAATGGTCGTCATGACCGATCCGGACGGAAGGACCAGGCCACATGCTGAAATCCAGGAAATCACGGCTGGCGGCGATCGCCTTCGGTAGTGCGTGCGTTGTCACGCTTGCCGGTTGCGGCAGCAGCGACGACACCGCCTCGAGCTCAGGCTCCGGCGCGGGCTCGACACAGTCCGGCCAGGGATCGTATGCCTCTCTTGATTGCGCATCCGATGCCACCTCGGCCACCACTTTGAAGGTCGGCACGATCCTGCCTGTCACCGGCACTCTGTCGTATCTGGGGCCGCCAGAGGTCGCAGGCGTCGGCCTTGCAGTGGACGATATCGTCGCCGCCGGCTACGACGCTTGCACGTACTTCACCGATTCTGGAGACAGCAACGATATGACGGTCTCCACCGCGTCAGCGGCCGACCTGGTCGCCGCGAAGGTCTCGGTCGCGGTCGGCGCCGCGTCGTCCTCGGTGACGTTGAACGTCATCGACCAGATCACCTCGGCACCGATCGTGATGATCTCCCCCGCGAATACCGCAGCGTCACTGTCCGGATACTCCAATTTCTTCTTCCGCACCGCCCCGCCGGACACGGTTCAGGGCGCAGCACTGGGATCTCAGATCGTCAGTGACGGCGCTGCCAATGTGGCGTTCCTCGTCTTCAACGACGCCTACGGCACCGGCCTGCGCGACGTCGTCCAGTCCACCGTGGAAGAGGCCGGCGGCAAGGTCACCTATGGTGCGACCGGCCAGGGCCAGGAGTTCCCTCCAGGACAGACCACATTCTCGTCCGAGGTGACCGCGGCGCTGTCGAGCAAGCCCGACGCCATCGTGGTGATCGCCTTCGATGAAACCGTCCCGCTCGTCGGTGAACTCGTCTCGCAGGGCTGGGACATGTCGAAGACCTACTACACCGACGGCAACACGGCTGACTACTCGTCCGATCTGCAGCCCGGAACGCTGAAGGGTGCCCAGGGCACGATCCCGGGCGCGAACGCGGCCCCCGAGATCAAGGCCCGGTTCAATGACTGGCACACCGCAGTCGAGGGCGGCCCGCTGAGTGACTACGCCTACGCGGCCGAGTCCTACGACGCCACCGTGCTCGCCGCACTCGCCTCCATCAAGGGCGGCGCGACCGATCCGGCGACGATCCAGGCCAACCTGGCCGCGGTCTCGGGTGCATCGGGTGGCACCGAGTGCACTGTGTTCGCCGAATGCGCCAAGCTGCTCGAATCGGGAGAAGAGATCCACTACCGCGGAGCCTCGGGTGCCGGCCCGTTCAACAGCGCAAATGATCCGTCGAGCGCCTTCATCGGCATCTACCAGTACGACGAGAACAACAAGCCGATCTGGGTGCAGGCAGTGGAGGGTGACGCCTGATGACCAGGGTTCGACACGCTTCCAGGCCGGTTTCACGGCTGTGACAACGCTAACCATGTCCAGGGAGGGGCGGGCCACTGTGCGCCGGCCCCTCCGCTGGCTTCTCATCGGAGTCTTCCTCGTCCTCGCCACGGCCCTGTCTGCCGCCGCGGCCCAGCCCGCCGCCGCGGACGAGGGCGACAGGACGATGCAGAGCGAAGCCTGCGTTCCGTCGGCAACGGTCGGCTGCCTCAGCGGGACGCTCGCAGGTACCGGAGCGGGAGTCGTGATCACCGCGGACGGCCCGGGCGGCGCATTCGGTAGCACCACCACCGACGAGGGCCGCTGGTCGATCGCGGTCGAAGAGCCCGGCGACTACGCGGTGAACGTGGACGCCGACACCCTGCCCGACGGGTTCGCGCTACGAAACGCTGAGCCGCAGACCCGCTCGGTCACCCTCGGCGCAACCACCGCAGTGCTGATCGCCATCGATTCGGTCAGCGAGGACGGGCAAGCCACCGCCGAGACACCGAGCTCGGGATTCAACTGGGACCGTTTCTGGCAGCAAGCCGCATCTGGGCTTCGACTAGGGCTGTTGCTGGCGCTGGCCGCTGTCGGGCTGTCGCTGATCTACGGCACCACCGGCATCTCGAACTTCGCGCACGGTGAGCTGGTCACGCTGGGAGGGATGCTCGGTTACGCATTCGCCAACCTGCTCGGGTTGCCGCTGTGGCTGAGCATCGCCATCATCGTGGTGCTCTGCGGAGCCTTTGGGTACGTCCAGGATCTGGCCATCTGGCGGCCGCTGCGACTGCGGAATTTCCGCGCGACCCAGCTGATGATCGTCACCATCGGCATGTCATTGGCACTGCAGTACGTCTACCAGTTCTTCATCGGCGCCTCCACCGTGCGAATCGTGACGGCCAATCCCGTCCCGGTGGTCATCGGCCCGGTGACCCTCACCCAGCATTCGCTGGTCGCCATGGCGGTTTCGGTCGTCGTGCTCGTGGGCGTCGGCTTCTTCTTGCAGCGCACCCGTGTCGGACGAGCCACCCGCGCGGTGAGCGACAATCCGTCGCTGGCGGCCGCCTCCGGCATTCGGGTCGCCCAGGTCATCCGGCTCGTCTGGACGGCGTCGGCCGCGATGGCCGGACTGGCCGGGGTGATGCTCGGCCTCGTCCTTAACGGCATCAACTGGATGACCGGCATGCAACTGCTCCTGCTGATGTTCTCGGCCGTGACTCTCGGTGGCCTCGGCACCGCATTCGGTGCACTTTTCGGTGCACTGATCATCGGTATGACGGTGGAAATGACGAATATCTGGCTGCCCGGTGACTTCAAATACGCCACCGCGTTGCTGCTGATGATCCTGATTCTCCTGGTACGGCCCCAAGGCCTCTTCGGACGGAAGGAACGGGTGGGCTAACCATGAACGGCATCCTTGATCTCCTCATTCAGATGGTCGCTGTTGCGATATCGCCGGCCACCGCCGCTTTCGTGATCGCGGCGATCGGACTCAATATTCATTTCGGCTACACAGGGCTCTTCAATATGGGCCAAGCGGGATTCATGCTGCTGGGCGCCTATGGATTCGCCATCCCGATCACCTCGGGCCTGGGATTTTGGCCATCACTGGGAATCGCCATATTGTCGGCAGTCGCATTCGGTGCCCTGCTGGGTATCCCCACTCTCAAGCTGCGCGGCGACTACCTCGCGATCGTCACGATCTCCGCCGCAGAGATCGTCCGTATGGTGGGCCGCTCCAGCATCCTCGACCCGATCACCGGCGGCAGCAATGGTCTTGCGGGCGCCCGCTACCGCGACCCGTTCACCGATCTGTCGTTCTTCGGCGATGGGCAGACCACCTTTCTCTGGTTCAGCTACGACAACACCGGGGTGAACGGCTGGTGGATGCGCTTCGTCGCCTGGGCGCTGGTCGCCGTGCTGTGCGTGTTGGTCTGGCTGCTCGTCCGCAGCCCGTGGGGACGCGTACTCAAGGGCATCCGGGAAGACGATGTCGCGGTGCGCAGCCTGGGCAAGAGCAGCTACGCCTATAAGATGCAGGCGCTCATCCTCGGAGGCGTGATCGGCGCCCTCGCCGGCGTCATCTATGTGCTGCCGAGTTCGGTGCAACCCGACTCGATGGGACGCTCCACCACGTTCTTCCTCTGGACGGCGCTGCTCCTGGGCGGTGCGGCAACGCTGTTTGGTCCGGTCTTGGGCGCGGTGCTCTTCTTCGCGGTGCGCATCTTCGTCCAAGGGGTGACCGCACTGGTGGTGCCCCGATCGGTGATGTCGCTCCAGCAGACCGAACAATTCTCATGGATCCTGGTCGGCATCGCGCTGATGCTGCTGGTGATCTTCAGACCACAAGGGATTATGGGCGACAAGAAGGAGCTGAGTTTCGGTGTCTGAGCTAATGATCGGGGTCGACCCGGTACCGGGTTCTGCCAAGCCCGACCCGATCCTGGTGGTCGACAACATCGTCCGGACGTTCGGCGGTATGACCGCGGTCGATGTGGCCCATCTCGAGGTGCAGCGCGCCGCGATCACGGCGCTGATCGGCCCGAACGGTGCGGGGAAGACGACCTTCTTCAACCTCATCACGGGTTTCGACAAGCCCAGCAGCGCCGTGCGGATGTTCGGCGGGCCGCCCCGCGACCAGGCCGCCACCTGGACCTTCAACGGCAGGACACTCGAGCGGGCGGGCGCCTCGAAGGTCGCGCGTCTGGGCATGGTGCGCACCTTCCAGCTGACCAAGGCGCTGTCGCGCATGACCGTGCTCGACAACATGCGGCTCGGCGCCCGGGATCAACCGGGCGAGAACATGGCGGTGGCGCTGATTCCTGCCCTGTGGCGCAAGCGCGAGACCGAGATCACCGAGAAGGCCCTGGACCTCCTGGAACGATTCAAGCTCCACGACAAGCGCGACGACATGGCGGGATCGCTCTCGGGAGGGCAGAAGAAGCTGCTGGAGATGGCACGGGCGCTGATGAGCGATCCGACGATGATCATGCTCGACGAGCCGATGGCCGGCGTCAATCCGGCGCTGACACAGTCGCTGCTCGGGCACATCCAGGCGCTTCGCGACGATGGGGTGACCGTCTTGTTCGTCGAGCACGACATGCACATGGTGCGCCATATTTCCGATTGGGTGGTGGTGATGGCCGAAGGGACGATCATCGCCGAGGGTGAAGCAGACCTGGTCATGAGCAATCCGGCTGTGGTGGACGCCTACCTCGGCGCCCATCAAGATGACGATCTGGGAGACGATTCACTCTTGGACGACGACCCTGGTTCCTCGGGAGACAACCCCGGTTCCTCGGACGACGAGCCTGTTGCCTCAGTCGTGACGGGAGCACAGGCATGACCGCGCGCAGGGTTGAGACCGACGTTATCGACACCGTCGACGACGATGTTGTGCTGCGGGCCACCGACCTGCACGCTGGCTATTTGCCCGGCGTGAACATTCTCAACGGGGTCAATATCGAGGCCAGGCCGGGCGAATTGATCGGCATCATCGGACCCAACGGGGCCGGCAAGTCGACCTTCCTGAAGGCGGTCTTCGGTCAGGTGAAGGTCCGCGGCGGTTCCGTGGTGCTGAAGGGAACCGACATCACCGGCTGGCGACCCAGCAAGCTGGTGGCGGCCGGCGTGGGATTCGTGCCGCAGACCAACAACGTCTTCGCGTCGCTGTCGATCACCGAGAATCTGCAGATGGGCATCTACCAGAAGCCCAAACAGTTCAAATCGCAGCTGGAGAAGATCTTCGAGATCTTCCCGATGCTGGCAGATCGCCGTGATCAGCGGGCCGGGTCGCTGTCGGGCGGCGAGCGGCAATCGGTGGCGATGGCGCGCGCACTAATGATGGACCCGTCGGTGCTGCTGCTCGACGAGCCTTCGGCCGGACTGTCTCCGGCGCGTCAGGACGAGACGTTCGTGCGTACCCGCCGCATCAACCGGGCCGGCGTGAGCGTCATCATGGTCGAGCAGAACGCGCGGCGCTGCCTGCAGATCTGCGACCGGGCCTATGTGCTCGACCAGGGACGCGATGCCTACACCGGAACCGGCCGGGAGTTGGCGGCCGATCCGAAGGTCATCGAGTTGTATCTCGGTACGCTGGCGGCCGACGTGGCCAAGGACCCTAAGTAGGAATCCAACACAGCGGATCACTGCACGAGCAAACGTTAAGGTGATCTGGTGGCCCTCGTCCGACTGATTGTCCATGGCTCCCGCAAGTACTGGCACCTCATTCTCGCCGTGCTGGTTCTGCAACTCGTGTCCGCTCTCGCCGCGCTGTGGCTTCCCAGCCTGAACGCCCAGGTCATCGACAAGGGCATCGCCACCGGAGACACCGACTTCATCTGGCGCACCGGCGGCACCATGCTCGCGATCTCGCTTGCGCAGCTGGTCTCGTCGATAGCGGCCGTCTATTTCTCGGCCCGGGCAGCCATGGCGCTCGGCCGCGATCTGCGTCGCCGCGTGTACCGCAAGGCCACGTCGCTGTCCACGCTCGACGCCAACCGGTTCGGCGCCGGAACCCTGATCACGCGCGGTACGAACGACGTTCAGCAGATCCAGATGCTGGTCTTGATGGGCCTGATGTTCCTGGTGATTGCGCCCATGATGGCCATCGGCGGAATCATCATGGCCCTGCGCGAAGACGCCGGGCTTTCCTGGCTGGTCTGGGCGTCGGTGGCCGTGCTCGCGGTCATCGTCACGGTTTTCGTCCGCTTTCTGCTACCGCTGTTTCGCGAGATGCAAGAGCGCGTGGACGACATCAACGGCGTCGTGCGCGAGCAGATCATGGGCATCCGGGTGGTGCGCGCGTTCGTCCGGGAGCGCTTCGAGGCGGACCGATACCGCCTGGCCAACCGGCAGATCACGGACATCTCGGTGGGAGTCGGTGCGATCTTCGTCCTGATGCTCCCGGTGATCATGATGGTGTTGCACGTCGCCACCGGCGGGGTGCTGTGGTTCGGCGGTCACCGCGCCAATGCCGGCCTCATCGAGGTCGGCTCCCTAACCGCGTTCATGCAGTACCTGCTGCAGATCCTCTCCGCCGTGATCATGTGCGTCTTCATCGTGATGGCGACCCCGCGCGCCGTGGTCTGCGCCGAACGCCTCACCGAGCTCTTGACCGCGACCTCCCAGATGACCTACCAGCAGGAGGCCACGCATCCCACGCCGACAGCCGGACGCGTCGAATTCGACGATGTCACCTTCGGATTCCCCGGCGCGGAATTGCCGGTCATCAAGAACGCCAGCTTCGTGGCCGAGCCCGGCCAGACAACAGCGATCATCGGCTCCACGGGAGCCGGCAAGTCCACGCTGCTGAATCTGGCCCTGCGGCTCTTCGACCCGCAAGAGGGCACCGTCACGATCGACGGCATCCCGGTGGCGGAACTGACCCGCGCCCAACTCGCCCAGACGATCTCGCTGGTCCCCCAGCGTCCCTACCTCTTTAGCGGGACGATCGGCTCCAATCTCCGCTTCGGCCGCACGG
>NZ_JAVTWX010000029.1:0-2709 GCF_032229645.1 Brooklawnia sp. | reverse complement strand
ACGCCCGACAAACCCACCGCTCAGATCGACACGTCCAACGAACCCACCGCGGTGAACGAGTCCGGCGAAACACCTCCCCCGAAGATCAAACACTTCTGGCCGTCGGTCAGGCGGCTCATCGGGCTGCTCGCACCGGAGAAGGGAAAGTTCGTCCTGGTCGTAGTCCTCGTCGTGATCGCCGTCGTCCTCACCGTGATCGCACCGCGTATTCTCGGCAACGCCATGGATGTGATTTTCAACGGGGTGCTGGGACGCTCGCTGCCCGCGGGCGTGCCGATCGAGGTCATCATTGAGCAGGCCCGAGCGGCCGGCCGGACCGAATACGCGGACATGCTCGCCAGCGCCAGCGTGGTTCCCGGGCAGGGCGTCGATTTCGGCGAACTCGGACGCCTGATTGCGATCGTGATCGCGCTCTATGCCGGCTCGTCGTTCTTCATGTGGTGGCAGGGCTGGCTGCTCAACCGGCTCGTGATGCGCGTGGTCTTCGGTCTTCGCCAGAGCATCCAGGAGAAGATCAACCGCCTGCCGCTGCGGTATTTCGATTCCCACCAGCGCGGCGACATCCTCTCCCGGGTCACCAACGACATCGACAACATGCAGCAGGTGCTCCAGCAGACGCTCGCGCAACTCGTGCAGTCGGTGCTCACGGTGCTCGGCATCGGCGCGATGATGTTCGTCGTCTCGTGGCAGCTCGCCCTGATCGCCGTGATCGCGCTGCCGCTTTCTGCCGTCATCGCAGCCGTGGTGGGGGTGCGTGCCCAAAAGCTGTTCGCCGCCCAGTGGAAGAGTACAGGCGAGGTCAACGGGCATATCGAGGAGTCCCTGACCGGCCGTGAACTGATGCGCATCTTCAATCGCGACGACGAGATGGCCGAGGTCTTCGACGAACGCAACGAGCGGCTCTTCCAGGCGACGTACAAGGCACAGTTCCTTGCCGGCACGATCATGCCCGCGATGGATTGGATCTCCTATCTCAGCTACGTGCTGATCGCCGTCGTTGGTGCCCTGCGCGTGACCTCGGGGACTCTGACCCTCGGAGATGTGACCGCCTTCATCCAGTACTCCCGGGATTTCTCGCAGCCGATCGGCGAGCTGGCGGGATTGGCGAACATGGTGCAGTCGGGAGTTGCCTCGGCGGAGCGGACCTTCGAACTCCTCGATGCCGACGAGCAGCAGCCCGATCGTGGCACCGCGGCTATTCCCGAGCGGACGAACGGCCACGTCAGATTCGAGAACGTGACGTTCTGCTACGACCCCGAGCAGCCACTGATCGAGGACCTCTCGTTCACCGCCCAGCCCGGCCAGACTGTGGCGATCGTGGGTCCCACCGGCGCCGGCAAGACGACCCTGGTGAACCTCGTGATGCGCTTCTACGAGCTGCAAGCCGGGCGAATCCTGCTCGACGACGTCGACATCACCGCCCTTTCGCGCGCGGACCTGCGCGGACACATCGGCATGGTGCTTCAGGATGCCTGGCTGTTCAACGGCACCATCCGCGAGAACATCCGGTACGGACGACTCGACGCCCCCGATTGGGACGTGATCGCCGCGGCCGAGGCCACGATGGTTGACCGGTTCGTCCGGCAACTGCCCGACGGCTACGACACGGTGATCGAGGAGAACGCGTCCTCGTTGTCCGTCGGCGAGCGACAGCTGCTGACGATCGCACGCGCATTCATTGCGAATCCCTCGCTGCTCATCCTGGACGAGGCCACGTCGTCGGTGGATACCCGAACCGAGGTGCTGGTGCAGCAGGCAATGCGACGGCTGCGGGCGGATCGGACCTCATTCGTCATCGCGCACCGACTCTCAACGATCCGCGACGCCGACACGATCCTGATGATGGACGACGGGCGAATCGTGGAGCAAGGCACCCACGACGAGTTGCTGGCTCGCTCGGGCGCCTACTACCGGATGTACCGGTCGCAGTTCGAGGGGGCTCTCGACGAGACTGCCGACGAGCCTGCGGATAGGCCGGACGACTAGGCAAGACTTCCCGAACGGCCATGACATCGGGACAAGCGGCGGAGGCGCTTTTGGCGATAACGGATCAGGAGAAATCGACCAGGCCGGCGCGGGCCGCCGTGACGAGCACCTGGACGCGGTCGCGTACATTCCACTTCTGCATGATGCTGCCGAGGTGAGCCTTGATCGTCCCCTCGGAGACGAGCAGGGCACCGGCCATCTCCGCGTTCGACATGCCGAGCGCGAGCTTGTGTAGCACTTGGGATTCGCGGTCGGTGAGCGACGCGAGCTCGCCGGTCGAATGCACCGGTGATGCGTTGCGCACGTGCTGCACGAGCATCGCCGCCACCCGCGGAGACAGCGAGCTCTCTCCCTCATAGGCCTGGTGCAGGGCGTGCAGAATCTCGTCCGCGCTCGAGTCTTTCAGCATGTAGCCGGTGGCGCCGGCGCTCAGCATGGGCAGCACGTTCTCGCGATTGTCGAGCGTCGTGACCGCGAGGACGCGAACATCCGGCCAGCGCGAAGTAATGGTTTGAGTGGCCTCAATGCCACTCATCACCGGCATCTGGACGTCCATCATCGCGATGTCCGGCATCAGGCGTTCGACCTTCTCGATCGCTTCGCGCCCGTTCTCGGCCTCACCGATGACAGTGATCTCCGGGTCTCGTGAGGCGAAATGCGAAAGAGCAACTCGTACCAGCGGGTCATCGTCGGTGATCAACACCCGGATCTCAACCATGGGGA
>NZ_JAVTWX010000028.1:0-2832 GCF_032229645.1 Brooklawnia sp. | reverse complement strand
CGATCAGCCGAGCCCAGCCGCGATCAAGACTCTGTGCGCGCAACTCAACAGCGGTGGCAATGTGGCAATGTTCCATATCGTTGGGGTCACGCCCGAGGCGCAGACCATCGAGCAGGCCTTCGGGGGGCGCGCACCCGAGGCCGAAGTGACCATCACCCAGGACGATCTCGATGCGATGCGTGCCGACCTCACCGCGCCCTACGGTCCTATCGATTTCGCCCTGTTCGGCTGCCCGCATCTGAGCATCGACCAGATCACGACCATCGCCGAGATGGTCGATGGCAAGCGGTTGGCGGTGCCGCTATTCGCCATGACCTCGGCCCTCACCTATGACCTGGCCCTGAACATGGGGTATCTCGACACCATCCGACAGGCCGGCGGGGAGATCTTCTCGAACACCTGTATGGATCAGCCGGTGTGGAGATTCCTGGAAGGAAAGACTGGCGTGACCGAATCTCCGAAATGTGCGTATTACACGAAGCGGCGAAGCATGGATTTCGTAATAACGGAACTGGAGAGTGCGGTAGCCGGCGCGCTGATCGGGGCAGTGCAGCGATGACCACCAGCTTCGGTTGCCACGTCATCTCAGAAGGCCTCGCTGAAGGCGAAGTGCTGCACAGTACCGACGCAATCTGTTTCTACCTCGTCGAGCCCGAAACTGGAATCGTGATCGAATCCGGCCATGCGCTGGAGGGTAAGAGCGTGGCGGGCAAGGTCCTTGTCTTTCCGGTTGGCAAGGGCAGCTCAGTGGTGCAGGCGGACGGTCTCTTTCAATTGCTGAAGAATGGCAAGGCCCCCAGCGCGCTGATCACCACCAGCGCCGACACCACGCTGGTGGCCAGTGCCATCATCTTGGAGATCGCCATGTGTGATCGGTTGGACGACAGCTTCTACCAGACAGTTCGTGATGGCGACATCGTCCGAGTCGACTCTGAATCCAAGACAGTGGAGTTGGTGTCATGAAGGCACCGCTGATCTGGATTATTGATGAGGAGTGGCCCGATCATGCCACCGAGATCGAGCTCATCACCGCCGCACTTCCCGATGCCGACATCCGGGAATCCGGATACGACTGGCGTGCCGCTCTCGCTGCCTTCGGCCGCGGGGCCGATCTGATCATCGCCCAGGTTTACGCCGATCTGCCCACTGAATTGATCGGCGGGTTGTTGGGTTGCCGAGGTATAGCGCTGATGGGCGGTGGCTTCGACCGTGTCGACATTGCGACCGCCACCGCGTGTGGGATCCCGGTCTGCAACGTGCAGGGCTACTGCGCCGAAGACATCGCCGACTACGTGATTCAGGCGATCTTGCATGCGCTGCGCCCATTGGACGCACTCGATGCGACCCATCACAACCTTCCGTGGGGGTTGCCCGCGCTCGCGGAGCTGACTCCGCGTCCGAGCTCGAGCACCTTACACATCGTGGGACTGGGACGCATCGGCACGCAGGTTGCACGTAAAGCCCGAGCATTGGGGATGCGTGTGACGGCGAGCGATCAGAAGATCAATGCGGCGAACGCCGCCGGCATTGAGATCGTGGATCTCGACTCTGGTCTGGCCGGCGCCGACTTCGTCTCCCTGCATTGCCCACTGATGACGAGCACGACCGGCCTGATCTCCGAACGCCAGCTGGCACTAATGCGTCCCGGAGCGGTACTCATCAACACCGCGCGTGGTGGTCTGATCGACGAAGGCGCTCTGGCCGATGCGCTCGACAGTGGACACCTGGGCGGCGCGGTCCTCGATGTCGTCCGCGATGAACCTCCCGACGGCGATTCGCCGATATTCGCAAGCCCCAATGTGATCATCACCCCGCATATCTCTTATGCGACCAGTGACTCGCTGCGTGAACTGCGACAGCGGGCCACCGACAATGCACTTGCGATGCTCGCCGGCCGAATGCCATCCGACTGTGTCAATCCAACTGCCCGGGAAGATCACTCGCCCAGGTCCTGTCAGCTCAATCCGATTGGAGTTCAACAATGAAGCACCTCACACGACTCATAGCCGCGTCCACAGCGCTGATTTGCGTCGCGACGCTGAGCGCCTGCGGTTCGGGCGGCAACTCCGGAGGAAACACCTCGGAGTCCGCGGACGCCGACACCGTCCAGATTGCACGGTCAAGCTGGATCGGTTTCTTCCCGATGGATCTTGCCCAGGAGAAGGGTTTCTTCACCGATCATGGCGTCGACGTAGAAATGGTCAGCATCGAAAGCAAGGCCGATTCCAAGAGTGCGCTGGCGGCCGGACGCATCCAGGGCATCACGACCACCGTCGATACCCATCTGATGTCGAGTACCCAAGGTGCCGATGTCGTGATTCCGCTGGTGTTGGACACTTCCACGGGGGCGGACGGTCTGGTGGGCAAGGAGGGGATCGACTCGTTCGCCGACCTGGCCGGCAAGACCGTAGCTCTCGACACCACGGGCGGTGCCAGCTTCTTCTGGTTCAACTATGAACTGCATCAAAACAACATGAAGCTGTCAGATGTCAATGTGCAGTCGATGAGTTCTGGTGACGCAGGTAGTGCCTTCGTCGCAGGCCAGGTCGATGCCGCGATGACCTGGCAGCCATGGCTTGACCGCGCCAAGTCCACGGACTTCGGCCACGTCGTCATGGACAGCGCCGATTCACCAGGGGTGATCGTCGATGCGCTCGGCCTGTCGAGGGAGTACGTCGAGAACAATCCCGAGCAGGTGCAGGGCATCATCGAAGGCTGGTATGACGCATTGGAATACATGCAGACGAACCCGGACGACGCCTTCACGATCATAGGAAGGGTCGCCGACGAGGAGCCCGACGTTATCCGTTCCCAGATGGAGAACGAGATCAG
>NZ_JAVTWX010000027.1:0-16409 GCF_032229645.1 Brooklawnia sp. | reverse complement strand
CCGCGCAGCATCTCCGAATGATCAGTAGTTGACCGTCACGTGCACGTGATCGTAGTGGTTGGCGGTGATGCCACCGCGATCGGCCATCGCTGTCCAACCGCTTTGTCCGTTGATCCAGATGCGCTGACGCCAGATCAGGTACTCGATGTTGAGTTCATCGGCGTGATCCTGCAGGTACGCGGCTATCTCATTGCCCAAGTCCACGTCGCTGGACCCATTCGGCATCATGATGTCGACCGCGCGTCCGCTCGGGTGGTCGGGAAGCGAATCCGCGCGCACACCGTACATGGTGGTGATCTGCGGGAACACTTCGCGAATCTCATAGACGATGCCTTTACCGCTGGCGGTCAGACCGTCGAGACCCGACGATCCACCCGTGTTCAGCGAGGTGCCGGTGTTCGAACCACTCGGCACGCTCGGACCCGCCGTCGAGCCCGAGCCGGTGTTGGTGCTGACCGGTTCGTCGCTGAGGTAGGTGGTCGAAATCCAGCGCAGCGTGCCGTCGTCGTCCACCTGGCTGAAGCCGTTCTGAGTGAGACCGGTCAGCTCGACTTCGGTATTCGGGCTCAAGACACGGACGATCCGGTAGTCGAGCCCGGGTCCGGTACGCAGATTGACGTCGGTAGTGGTGTAAGCGGTCTCGGTCTGGCCGTCGCTGCTCTCTTCCTCGTCCTCAGCTGTGCTGCCGCTGGTGGACAAGTACTGTGTCGAGACCCAGGCGCCCTGGCCGTTGAAGCTGATCGGAGTCCAGCCGTCCTGATCATCGCCGGTCGTGGTGACCGCCTCGCCGGTCTTCAGAACCGAGATCACGCTGTAGCTGGTGCCGGGTCCGGAGCGCACATTGAGTGCTGTGGTCGCCGTCGCTGTTCCGGTAGCGCCGTCATTCGTGCTGCCATTGTCCGTGGTGCCATCATCGGTGGCATCCGGGGCCGCGGACTCGACGTCGTCCGAGTTCTCGTCGTTGGTGGCCGGATCCTCGGTGGTCGAGTCGAACGAGAGGTAGGTGGTGAAGGCGTAGCCGTCATGACCCTTGTAGGAGACCGGAACCCAACCTCCGACCTGGGCCCCGGTGACGCTCACCGTCTCGCCCACGGCGAGGGTTCCCAGGATGCTGGTTAGCGTGGACATCCCTGCCCGGACGTTCAACTGCGCGGTGGCCGTGGCGGTGCCACCCGAGGCGGACTCGCTGCCGCCCAGACTGGTGTATTCGGAGTAGACCCACGCGTCCTGGCCGTTATAGCTGACGGGAGTCCACTCGCCCTGCGGGTCACCTCGCCGCTCGACCTGCTCGCCAGCCGCCAGCGTACCGAGAATCTGCGAACTGATCGTTGGTTCGATGCGCACGTTGACCGCTGTGGTGGCGGTGAGCGTGTTGTTGGCTGCGATTGCGAGTTGAGGGACGACAAGGCTCCCGCCGACGAGTACGCCGGCGACCGCGATGCTTGCCACTGCCGTTCGTGATCTCTTCTTTGCTGTCATCGTGCTGGGGTTCCTTCCAGGCAACGGTCGTGTGATGGCTGGGGGTTACCGGCGTCTTCCCCGGTCACACGCACCGCGCGTGACCACGCCTAACCCCAGCCAACGTTGCGACCGTAAGTGCACGGGGCAGCCTGCGACCAGGCACCTGAGACCTCGATAAACCTCTGATGTGTTTCTGACAAGCAAAAATGAGAGAATCATTCAGCTCAACCCCAACTAGAGGTTCAGGTCGCACTGATCACCCAGCAAGCAGACCGATCGGCGACGATCGTGGCCGGCTGTCCCAGCTCGGTGAAGACGACCGCGCCGGTCTGACGATCGGCGAAGACCGCCGGTGTGCTTCCGGTGGCGGCGGCCAACTGCTCCAGTGCCTCGACCTGGCCGAGCACCACGCAGATCTGCAGCTTGCCGCCGAGCTTGTTGGCGATGATCGTCTCCAACACATCCGCGTCGATGGTCGGTGCCGCGATCAGCAGCGGTCGCATATCCGCGGACGCGGTGCCCAGCAGCGGCAGGATTTCGCGCAACCGCGTGATGCCATCGGCGCAGACCAGTACTCGCGGCTGGTCGAGGATCGCGCGTTCGCCGGTGTGAGTGGCCAGCGTCGAGGTAGCCAGCTGGCACTCGACCCGCACCGTCGACGGGGCCGCCAGCCTGGAGGCGAGATCGCGTTCCTGATCGGGTGTGAAGCGGCCGGCGGCCGGCGCGTTGCGCAGCAACTGATCGGTGGTGACGTATGCGGGCGGTCCGAGTGGTGCTTGTCTATCGGCGGCCGGACGAGTGCGCCGGCCGGCCTCGTCCATGGTCGCCAAATCGGCGCCTTCTGCCCGGGCAGCACTGCGTCGGTCGGCCATGGCGGCAGCCATCACCAATCCGATGCCTATGATGAGGATCAACGTGACGATCACGGCCGGACTCATGCGTCCACTCTAGGAGTCGGGAAGTCACGCAAAGGTCAGCGGAGCCCAAGCTTCGAGCTGCAGGCCGGCCACGCGCCCCAGCCCTGAACAGCGAGGACCTTCTCGGCGATCTCGATCTGCTGGGCCTTGGTTGCCAGGTTCGCGGTCGGTGCATATTCGCCGCCGCCGAAGGCGAGCCAGGTGGAGTAGCTGAACTGAACTCCGCCGTAGTAGCCGTTGCCGGTGTTGATGGACCAGTTACCGCTTGACTCGCACTGGGCGATGGCATCCCAGGTGCTGGTATCGACCGAGCCCGAATCGCCGCCACTCGAGTCGTCCGACCCGGCGCTGCTCGTGCTGACCGGCTCATCGCTCAGGTAGGTGGTGGAGATCCAGCGCAGCGTGCCGTCGTCGTCCAGCTGGCTGTAGCCGTTCTGGGTGAGACCGGTGAGTTCGACCTCGGTGTTGGCGCCAAGCACTCGGACGACTCGGTAATCGAGCCCGGGCCCCGTGCGCAGGTTCACATCGGTTGTGGTGTATCCGGTGGAGGTCTCCGACGCCTCATCGCCATCATCGGTAGTCGTCGGCTCGTCGGCGTCGTCACCTCCTTGACCACCGCTGGTCGATAGATACCGGGTGGCGACCCAGGCGTCCTGACCGTGGTAGCTGATCGGGGTCCAGCCGTCGTCGTCACCGCCTCGCGTGGTAACCGATTCGCCGGTGCTCAACACGGCCAGCACGCCATAGTCGGTGCCGGGGCCGAAGCGCACATTGAGTGCGGTGGTTGCTGTCGCGTCGCCGCTCACACCGGTGTTGGTGTCCGGAGCGTCGGTCGAGGAATCGAACGACAGGTAGACCGCGTAGACGAAGCCGTTACGTCCGTTGTACGAGACCGGAATCCAGCCGCCGACCTGGTCACCGGTCACATTGACGCTCTCCCCAACGCCGAGGGTGCCGAGGATGCTGGCGAGAGTGGACGCCCCGGCCCGCACGTTCACCGCAACGGTCGCGCTGGCGGTACCGCCGGTGGCCGATTCGACGCCTCCGAGACTCGTGTAGGCGGAGAAGACCCAAGCGTCTTGTCCGTTGTAGCGCACCGGCGTCCATTCACCCTGAGCGTCGCCGCGGCGCTCCACCTGCTCACCCGACGATAGGACGCCGAGAATCTGTGAGTTGGTGGTGGGTTCCAGGCGCACATTGAGCGAGGCGGTCGCCACGATGGTGGTGTTGGACGCTATCGCCATCTGCGGGATGATGACGGCGCCTGTCAGCAGTGTGCCGGTCGCGACGATGCCAGCGACTCGTGCCCGCGTCTTCCTGGTGAATCCCATGCTTCCGGTTCCTTCCACGCAGCGGTCGGGGTGATGGCCGGAACTCGGCGTCGTCCGCGCGATGGTGTCGCGTGCAGACAGACATAGCTCTGGCTATCTCCGCGACCGTAAGTGGATCCACGGAGCCATGGCTAGCCCGCTGAGATTTTCCTTAACGGTCAAATCGGCGCGACTAGCTGAGATGAGAAAAGAACTGGGCTAAACCCCAACTAGAGATTCAGGTGCCCGCTGAGGCTGGGCAGGCAACCCCGGTTCTGACATGACAGTCGTAGCCGCCCGGGTTCGCGTCCAGGTATTGCTGGTGATAGTCCTCGGCGAGATAGAACGGTGGGGCCGGCTCGATCGATGTGGTGATCTGGCCATAGCCCGCATCGGTCAGGGCATGCTGGTAGTCGGCGCGTACCTTCTCGGCGATCTGCTGCTGGTCGTCCGAGACGGTGAAGATCGCCGAACGGTATTGCGTGCCGCTGTCGTTGCCCTGTCGGTCGCCCTGAGTGGGATCGTGGCTTTCGAAGAAGACCCGCACCAGTTCGGCGTAGCTGATCTCGGAGGGATCGAAGACCACCCGGACGGTCTCCGCATGCCCGGTCAACCCGGTGCAAACCTGCTGGTATGTCGGGTTCGGCGTGAATCCGCCCTGATAGCCGACCGCGGTCGAAACCACGCCTGGCCGGCGCCAGAAGAGCTTCTCCGCGCCCCAGAAGCATCCGAGCGCGAAGTAGGCAGTCTGACTTCCTGGATGTTCCGCATTCAGTGGTTCGCCGAAGATCCGGTGCGGCAGGCGGGGGTCCGCCACCGGAGTCTCGCGTCCTGACAAGGCAGTTTCCGCGGTCACGCGCACGTTCTTCCTGAAACCGAACATGCCTCCAGCTTAAGAACCCGAACCAAGGGCGAGCGGCTAGAGCCCCGCCTCATCGAACTGCTCGGCGGCCAACTGACGCCCGATCTCGATGATCCGTGCTGCCTGATCGAAATCGAAGAGGGTAGACGTGCGGGCCGGTACCTCGACGTGCACATCGGGCGGGTTGACGGCTACCCGGGAGGCCTGGATGCGCTCGTGCATGACGTCGAGCGACATCGTGAGCATGTCGGTCAGATCCAGATCGGGCGGCAGCGGCTCGAATGGGTCGGTGGGCGCGCTCCTGACCGCTCGCGCGCGGGCCGTCGGCAGCACGTCGGCCAGGCGCTCCTGGAGTCTGTTCAGCGGATTGCTGCTGGACTCGTCGGACGAGATCTCGATCGCACTGCCGTGCTCCCAGCCGCGCTCGCGGCCGAACAGAGAGACCGCCACGGTCAGATCGGCGTCCAGGCGCAGTGAGGTCTCCATGGGCAGTGGATTCACCACGCCACCGTCCACCAGCAGCCGGCCGTGCAGCATGATCGGCTGGAAGACCGATGGAATGGCGATGGACGCCCGGATCGCTGTCAGCAGGGGGCCACTGTGAAACCAGATCTCCCGCCCGGCGAGCAGATCGGTGGCCACGGCGGTATAGGGCATCGGCAGCTCCTCGATGCGGACATCGCCGACTACTTGTTCCATCCGCTTCATCACCCGGTCGAGTTTGAGCAGCCCGGGTGTATTCAGCGACGGCTGCGCCATCATCCATAGGTCGGCGCGGGTGAGTTTGAGCGCGGTTTGCTTGAGATCGTCCAGTCGTCCGGCCGCGTAGGCACCCCCGACCAGCGCACCTATGGACGAGCCGGCCACCGCGACGATCTCGTGGCCTCGTGAGAGTAGCTCCTCGATGGCCCCGATATGGGCATATCCCCGGGCGCCGCCGGAGCCCAGTACCAGCGAAATTCTCATCGTCACTCCTTGGGGTGGTTGCGTTGACGGGCTATGTCGTGGTCGCGCGATCTCTATGCCTGGTTGAGATCCCAGTCGATCCCGGTATCGTCCTGCGCCGCCAGCGCCTGGTTTGCGCGGCTGAACGGACGCGAGCCGAAGAATCCCGCGCTCGCCGACAGCGGCGACGGATGCGGTGATGCGATGATCGGGACGCCGGCCGCCGAAAGGGTTGGGGTGAGTGTCTGCGCGTCGCGCCCCCACAGGATCGCGACCAGCGGTCCGCCGCGGGCTGCGAGCGCATCGATGGCGGCCTGGGTGACCTGCTCCCAGCCCTTGCCTCGGTGCGATGCCGAACGCCCCGGCTGCACCGTCAGGCACCTGTTGAGCAGCAGCACGCCCTGATCGAACCAACCCGTCAGATCGCCGTGTTCGGCGGGCGCGATACCCAGATCCGACTGCAACTCCTTATAGATATTGATCAGCGACTTCGGCAGCGGACGCACCGAACGCTCGACTGCGAAACTGAGTCCGATCGGATGTCCCGGTGTGGGGTAGGGATCCTGGCCGACGATCAACACCCGGACCTCGGCCAGTGGGCGGCTGAAGGCCCGCAGCACCTTGTCGCCGGTCGGGAGGTAGCTGCGTCCGGCGCTCAGTTCGGAGCGCAGAAAACCGCCCATCTCGTGAATCCGCGGCTCCTGGTCGGCCAATACCTGAGCCCAGTCGGGGGCCATGAGTTCGGAAAGCGGGCGCGGATTCATGCCAGCCAGGTTAGTCGCCGCCGGCCTGGTCCTCGCATTCGGCTGCCACCCGGCGGCGGCCCGGACGACTAGGCGTTGGTTCGGCGAAGGCCGCTGCCCGACCAGATGCCGATGGCGGCCATCAAGACCGCTCCGATTCCGAAGGCGATCGGCAGCGGATAGTGGTCGGCCAGCGCACCCACGGCGAGCGGCCCGACAATCGATCCCAGATCGGACGACATCTGGAAGACCGCTACCGGGGTGCCTCCGCTGCCTCCGATCACGTCGCCCACCATGGCGGTCGGCGCGGTCGACATGACCGCCGAACCGACCCCGAAGATGCACAGGATCACGATCAACCAGGCCATGTTCGACGCGAACGGAATCAGCGCCGATGAGGCAGCGCAGATCAATAGCCCGGCGACCAGCATCGGACGACGTCCTCTGGTGTCCACCAGGCGACCGGCCGGTTGCAGCACCACAGCCTGGACCACCGCGGCGACAGCGAAAGCCACGCCAGTCCACGATGTCGGCTCGTGCAAGACCTCCACCACCAGCAGCGGAACCAGAGTTGAGCGTGCCCCCTGTGCCTGCCACCCGGTGCTGAAGTTCGCTGCGCAGGCCAGCTGATATCCCGGACGCCGCCAGGCATCGGCGAAGCTCAGCGCTGCCTCCCCGGTCTTGTCGGTGGGCCTGATCTGACTCCGGCTGAGCAGCGCCAGGCCTGCAGCGCCGGCCAGCACCAGGGTGCCCGCGTAGAAGAAGAACGGTGCCCTGATAGAGATGGCCGCCAGCAGGCCGCCGACGGCGGGCCCGGCCATACCGCCGATCAGGAAGCCGCCGGAATATGCGGCGCTGGCCCGGCCACGCAATTCCGGTCCTACGCTGGCCAGCAGCAGCGTCATGGCAGCAACCGAGAACATCGCCGAGCCGATGCCGCCCGCGCCACGCAGCACGAGCAACTGCAGATAGCTGCGGGACAACCCGGCACCCGCGGTGCTGAGCGCGACAATGCCGATCCCGATACCGAGCGCGACTCGTTCGCCGATCGCCCGATTCAAACGCCCGCAGAAGGGACCCATCACCAGCCTGGCCAGCGCGAACGCGCTGATCACCGCACCCACCTCGAACTGGCTGACGTCGAAACTGCGGGCGAAGACCGGCAGCACCGGCACCATGACACCGAAGCCGACGGCCACCAGCAAAGCGACCAGGGAGAGCACCCAGACATCGCGGGGCATCTGCTTCATCGATAGGCGGGGCACCACCACAGGTTAGGACGCCGCCGGAAATCGGCGCGCAGCGGTAGCCTCCGGGCGATCACCGGCGTCCAGCGCCCCGGTGACCGCCCGACCTTATACTTGGCAAGTCGAAGCGCTTGACCAGCCGAACCACCTTGGAGGTCTGCATGACTGCTGCCAGCGGAGCCACTTCTGCCGATTTCCCGGTCCCCGAGCCTCAACAATCCGATGACATCGCCCTGACTCCGAAGTGGTTGAGAATAGGCGCCAGCTGGGGTTGGCGGCTGCTGGTCGTGGGTGCGGTGGTCGTGGTGTTGTGGAAGGTCGGCTCGTACCTCAGTCTGGTCGTCATTCCACTGATTCTGGCGACGCTGTTCACCTCGGGGCTCAGGCCGTTCGCGGAGTGGCTCGTCTCCAAGGGCTGGCCGCGCTGGCTCGGCAGTATCACCGCTCTGCTTTCGCTGATCCTGGTGGTGCTCGGTCTGCTGGTAGTAGTGGGTGCCCAGGTCGCCTGGCAATCGTCCGAACTTGTTGAAAAGGCCACCGAAGGCGTCCGGAGCCTGTTGAACTGGGCTGCGAATGGTCCACTGAATCTCAGCCTGGACCACAGCCAGATCGACTACTGGCTCACCGAACTGGCCAACTACGCACAGCAATCGTCCGGCAGGATCGCCAGCGGTGTCGCCAGCGCCGGTGCCACGGTTGGCGAGTTCTTCGCGGGCCTCGCCACCTGCCTGTTCGCCACATTCTTCTTCCTCAAGGACGGCGAGCGCATCACCAAGGTCGCCGAGAGTCTGGTTCCCACCCACGTATTCAGCTCCGTTTGGCCGGCCGTCCGCGGCGGCTGGATGTCCTTGACGTCGTACGTGCGTGCCGCCGTGATCGTCGCGGGCATTGATGGCGTGGGTGCCGGCCTCGGTGCACTCGTGCTCGGCTCGAACCTGTGGCTGGCCATCACGGCACTCACCTTCGTCTGCTCGTTCATCCCACTGCTCGGCGCACTGATCGCAGGCACCGTTGCCACCTTGGTGGTTCTGGTGACGCTCGGATTCGTCAAGGCGGTCATCATGCTGGCTGTCTTCATCATGGTGATGACGATCGAGTCGCACGTGTTGCAGCCGCTGGTGCTCGGCAAGGCAGTCGAGATTCATCCCCTGATCGTGTTGTTGGGTATCGCTGTCGGCGCCATCGTCGCCGGGGTCCCCGGCGCACTCTTCGCCATTCCTCTGGTGGCCTTCATCAGCGGTTGCATCCGGGCGGGCGAACTGCACGACGCGGAGCAGACGCGCAAGAACCGCAGCAACGAATCGTCCGGATCAAACCCTGAAGGGCGTGGGCCACGGTTCCGGCGTGGGCAACGCGGAGCTAAGTTGGACGCATGAGTGACCCCGCGGAGCTGAACCGTATCTTGCACGCCCTTGCCGACGGCAAGATCGACGCCGACCAGGCCGCCAGTCTCGTCGCCGACTTGGACCGGCCGGCCGAGCGGGTGCAGATTCCACCCGAGGCTCTTTACGACAATCGTCCGGCCCGTGCGCTACCCGACGAATCCGACGAACCGGCTGTTACCGAGGCCGAGCCAGCCGAGCAGGCCGCCGCCTCCGAGCGCGACGAGACACCAGGGGACGACGAGGCATCCGGAGACGGCGAGAGCGATGAAGCGCCGCAGGACGGCCGGGTCAGCGACTCCGGCAACAGTCAGGCGGGCCATGGCCTCTTCGACATCGAGTTGGACAACGTTGCCGCGGTCGCCGGCGAAGTCTTCCGGGACGCAGGCGAGATCGCGCGCGGCGCCTGGCAGCGGCTGGGCGAGTTCGCCGGCGCGGTACTGCCCTCGAATGTGGCTTCGGTGGTGCCGGAACCGAAGAACTTCGCGGCGCCGGCCACCCCTCGTCCGGCGGCCGGGAGATCGGTCGAGAAACTGATCGTCCGTTCGGTCGGTCGCCGGGTGCGCATCGTGGGAGATGGCCGCATCGCCACCGCATCGGTTGACGGACCGCACACGATTCGGCGTCAGGGCGCCACGCTGGAAGTCAGCACCGAAGGCGAACTCGGCATCAACACCAGCGGCTTCAGTCTGGTGCATCCGCCCCGTTCGGTGGACGACCTGCGAGTGCTGGGTTTCGGCAAAGAGCTGGTGGTGCGGGTCAATCCGTCCGTCACGGTGGAGGCCGAGGTCACCGGCAACAAGCTCACGACCGTCGGTGTACCCAAGCTCGGCAGCATCCGGGTGAGCGTGGGCCAGGCCAGCCTGAGTGATGTGGTCGAAGTCAGCGATGCGTTGATCCAGGCGGGCGGGGCATCGCTGTCCGGCCCGCTCAGCGAGGGACGTTCGCGGATCAAGGTCGAGTCGGGTAATTTGTCGATCCGTCTGACCCACGGCGCGAACGTGACAGTTCGCTCGCAGACCCAACTCGGCCGGATCAGCTGGCCCGGCGATTCGCAAGCCATCCTCGACGAATATGTGGTCGGCAACGGGTCGGCGCAGTTGGAGATCGGCGTCGTCATGGGCAGGGCCGTCATCAGAGTCGACGACTGACCTCGTTCAGATCTGACTGCCCGGAACAGCAGGGGCCGACGACTGCAGACTGCTGGTTGCCTGGACCGGATCGATATGCTGGCCGCTCTTCGGAGCGGAACGGTGTGCGATCCAGCGGGCCAACGCCGAGAGCGAGAAGTTCACGGCCAGGTAGATCAGCAGGGTTACGATGAAGATCGAGAACGAATAGCGTGTCGAACCGTAGTAATCCTTGAGCTGGTTGGAGATCCGCAGGATCTCCGGGTAGGCCACCACATAGGCCAGCGAGGTGTCCTTCAGTAGCACCACCAGTTGCGCCACGATGATCGGCAGCATCTGCTGGAAGGCCTGCGGGAACTCCACGTAGAGCCGAGTGGACAATGGCGTCAGCCCGAGCGAGAGACCGGCCTCGCGCTGTCCCTTGGGTAGCGCTTGAAGCCCAGCACGCAACGCCTCGCCGATGATTGCGCCGTTGTAGACGGTCAGTGCGAGCACCACGGCCCAATACCCGCCGGTGCCCAGGGCGAGCAGGATGAATAGCATCATCAGTAGTACGGGCATGCCGCGGAAGAACTCGAGAACGACCGTGGCCGGCACCCTAACCCAGCGCTGCGGAGCAGTACGGGCGAAGCAGAGCACCACGCCGAGCAAGATGGCGAGCACCGCGGCCAAGCCGGCTGCACGCAGGGTGCCTTTGATCAGGCCACGGACGAGTAGCCCCTTCCACACCTCGGCGTCGGTGAAGATATCCCAGCGCTCGGGGCTCCACACGCCGGTCAGGTGGGCGCCGTTGACGGTGGTGCGGGGCTGGCCCAGCGCCCAGATCAGCCAGACGAATCCGCCGGCGATCACCACACCCGCGATGATCGAGACGATCCGGGACAGTTTTCTGGTCTTCGGACCAGGCGCATCGTAAAGGATGCTCGCGGTCGCGCTCATCGCTGCATCGCCACCTTTCGCTCGATCTGGCCCGCCAATTGGCCAAGCGGGATGGTGATGATCAGATAGCAGGTCGCGGTGCCGAGCAGAATCGGGATGACCGCGTTTCCGTTGTTATTCGCCAGCGTCTTGGACACCGCAAAGAGTTCGACGACCAGGAAACCGCCGGCGACCGAGGTGTTCTTGGTCAAGGCGATGAGCACGTTGATCAGCGGCGGCACGACCATCCGCAGCGCCTGCGGCAAGATGATCAACGAAATGGTCTGGCCGAAACGCATCCCGAGTGATCGCGCTGCCTCTGCCTGGCCGATCGGCACCCCGTTGATTCCTGAGCGGATGGCTTCGGCGACGAACGACGAGGTATACAGGCTGAGCGCGATATAGGCGCCGATCTTGGAGTTGATGCCGATCTGTAGCGCGGGCAGCACCACGATGATGAAGAAGAAGACGAGTGTCAGCGGGGTGTTGCGCATGATCTCGGTGTAACCGGTCGCGATAGCCCGCAGGCTACTGATCGGCGAAATGCGCATCAGTGCGACCATCGTCCCGATCACCAGGGCGCCCAAGCCGCCGACGACCAGCAGCTCTAGGGTGACTTGAAATCCCACCCAGTATTGGTCGAGATTCGCGAATACGGCTTCCATGGGCGCACCTGGTTCTTGTTTCGGTCAGGGGGACGCCTGAGAGGGTGTCAGGCGTCCCCGATTCGGTGATCAGTAGCGGTCGACTGCAGGCGGCTCGGGAGTGGGGAGGACGGTACCCGCCGTGGATTCCCAGGCCTTGGCCCAACGTCCGTCGGAGTAGGACGCCTCAAGAGTGTCGTTGATGAAGGCGCGGAACTCGTCGTCCCCCTTGGCCAGCCCGATGCCGTAGGGCTCGGAGGTGAAGGTGCCGTCGGTGACCTCGAACTCATCGCCGTTTTGGCTGACCAGTCCGGCCAGGATCACGTTGTCGGTGGTCAGTGCCTTGGCTTCACCGGTGCGGATCGGTTCGAGGCAGTCAGAGTACTTGTCGACGGTGATCACCTTGTCGGTGTATTCACGGACGTTCTTCTCGGAGGTCGACCCGGTCACCGTGCAGATCACGTTGTCGCCGAGGCTGTCGGGACCGGTGATGTTCATCGGATTGCCCTTGGGCACCAGGAACGACTGGCCGGCGATGTAATAGGGCCCCGCGAAGTCGACGACTTCCTTGCGCTTGTCGTTGATCGTATAGGTGGCGACCACGATGTCGACCTGCCCGTTCTGGATGAACGGCTCACGGTTCTGCGAAACCGTCTCAACCCACTTGATCTTGTCGGACGAGATGCCGAGTTCCCCGGCGATCAGCTTTCCGATCTCGACATCGAAGCCCTCGGGGGTACCGTCCGGCCCGGCGAGGCCGAAGAGCGGCTGGTCGAACTTCGTTCCGATGGTGATGGTGCCTGCCTCGGCAAGCTTGGCCATCGTGGTGCCTTCGGCGAACGACTGCGTAGCGCTTGCCTGCCCTTCGGAGTTTCCGCCGCAGGCGGACAGCGTCAACGCCGTTGTCAGTGCCACGAGGCCCGCGGCGATCCTGTTGAGTTTCATTGATGCTCCTTTGGTTTTCTTGGCTCTAATTGAGGATCTTGGACAAGAAGTCCTTCGCGCGATCAGACTTCGGGTTGGAGAAGAATTCGTCGGGTGGTGCCTGCTCGACGATCGCGCCGTCGGACATGAACACGACCCGGTCGGCGGCCTTCTTCGCAAAGCCCATCTCGTGGGTCACGACCACCATGGTCATGCCCGATTTCGCGAGGCCGACCATGACATCAAGCACCTCATTGATCATCTCCGGGTCCAGCGCACTGGTCGGTTCGTCCAGCAGGATGAGCTTGGGATCCATCGCCAACGAGCGGGCGATCGCCACGCGCTGCTGCTGCCCACCTGACAGCTGGGCCGGAAGCTTGTTCGCATGATCCTCGACCCCAACGCGGGTGAGCAATTCCATCGCGCGTCGCTGCGCCTCCTTCTTCGCAGTCTTGTGCACCTTGATCGGAGCAAGGGTCACGTTCTCCAGCACCGTCTTGTGGGCGAACAGATTGAACGACTGAAAGACCATGCCCACGTCGCTGCGCAGCTTGGCGAGGGCTTTGCCTTCTTCGGGAAGCGTCACGCCATCGATGCGGATCTCGCCGGAGTCGATCGTCTCGAGTCGGTTGATGGAACGACAGAGTGTGGACTTGCCGGAGCCCGACGGTCCGATGACGATAACGACTTCGCCCTTGTGCACGTCGAGGTCGATGTCCTTCAGCACATGATGGGTGCCGAAGTACTTGTTGACGCCGCGCATCTCAACGAGCGGGCGTGCAGTTGAGGGCTCAGACATAGTCGCAGACTACGACGCCTGATCTGCCTCAGTGGACGAATTGGCTCCTGCACGCAAATCGTTAGCAAGACCGTAACCTGCACTCACGGGAGCGAGTAGGGTCGCGCCATGGTGAAGAAGATGCTCGCACTGCTCGACGGAACGCTGGTCGATCCCGCTCAGCCGATCGTGCGGGCCGACGATGAAGGCGTGTTGCGAGGCGACGGAGTGTTTGAGGCGTTACTCGTAGTCGAAGCCCAGATGCGCGATCTCGATGCCCATCTAGCCAGACTCGCGGTTTCGGCCGCCATGCTCGAGCTGCCAGACCCGGACGAGGCAGGCTTTCGCCGCGCCGGTGAAGCGCTGGTCGGCCGATGGGATTGGCATGCTGAGCGTGAGGCCACTTTGCGGTTCGTCTGGACGCGGGGTCCCGAAGGCGCCGGTCGGCCGAATGCCTGGGCATTGCTCAGTCCTCTGGACGAGGTGACCCGGCGTCAACGCGCCACCGGTGTTCAGGTGCTGCTGCTCGACCGCGGCTTCGAGCCAGAGCAGGTCGAGAGTCTGCCCTGGCTGTTGCCCGGAGCCAAATCGTTGTCATACGCGATCAACATGGCGGCCAAACGGCATGCGCACCAGCAGGGCGCGGACGATGTTGTCTTCTGCTCACCCTCGGGCAAGCTGCTGGAGGGACCCACCTGCAGTGTGGTGCTCGACATCGACGGTGTGCTGCACACTCCTCCGGTCGAGGGCGTGCTACGTTCGATCACCGTCCAAACCTTGGCCCGGCAAGCGCCGGCCGCGGGACTGGAACTGTGCTTCAGCCCGCTGGAACGCAGCGACTTCGCACGTTGTCGCGGCGCCTGGCTGCTTTCGAGCACTCGAATACTGTCCCGCATCACGCAGGCAGACGGCGATCGGCTGCCCGCCAGCCTGCTCGATTCGACCCTGAAACGAGTTCTGGGAGTGCCGTCGGTCTGAACCCGACCAGCACTCCCAGATGATGGATTGTGGTGCCGAATAGCTGGAGTTTGCTGGGAGCCTCAGCCCTTGAGCGGGGCGACGTCGAGGATGGTCACCTCGATGCTGCGGCCGTTGGGAGCCTGGTAGCTCACCTTGTCGCCCTTCGCGGCGCCAAGCACGGCGCCCCCGAGCGGGGATTGCGGGCTGAAGATGTGGGTGTCGATGTCATCGTCGAGCCCCATCATCTCGCGGGAGCCCAGCAAGAAGGTCTCCGTGTCGTCCTCATCGTCGAAGTAGGCGACCGTCACGATGGTGCCGACGGCCACGTCGTCGGGATTGTCGGGTGCCTCCCCGACTTGCGCGGTGCGCAGCATCTGCTCGAGCTGAGCGATCCGCCCCTCCATCTGACCCTGCTCGTCGCGCGCGGCGTGGTATCCGCCATTTTCCGACAGGTCGCCTTCTTCGCGAGCCGCAGCGATCTTGGCGGTCACCTCGGGGCGTCCGTGCGTTTTGAGGTGGTCCAGCTCGTTCGACAGCTTTTCGAAAGCCTCCCGGGTCAGCCATACCGTCTCTTGTTCAGCCATCGCACCAGTCTAGCCATCCGACGTCCGCGCGACTTGGCGGTCCGGTTGTAGGGTTTCATCGGCAGCGGAACGAGTAGGTGTCTGGTTGCACAGTTCGGCACAATGGTGGACATGTCCGTTCCCCTCACCGCACAGGCAGCAGATGGCGAGCAGTTGCGTCTGCTGCACGTGCACGCCCATCCCGACGACGAGTCCAGTAAGGGGGCAGCCACGACTGCGAAGTACGTGGCCGACGGCGTCCGGGTGGTAGTGGCGACCTGCACCGGTGGGGAGCGCGGTTCGGTGCTGAACCCGAAGATGGATCGTCCCGAGGTCTGGGAGAACATCGCCGAGGTGCGTAAACAAGAGATGACGAAGGCCCGCGAGATCCTCGGCGTGGAGGAGGTTCCGCTGGGCTTCGTCGACTCCGGGCTGCCCGAAGGCGATCCGCTGCCGCCGCTGCCCGAGGGCTGTTTCGCGCTCTACGATCCGGTCGTGGCCGCCGAGCCGCTGGTCAAGGTCATCCGCGAGTTGCGTCCGCATGTGCTGACGACCTATGACGAGAATGGCGGCTACCCGCATCCCGATCACATCCAATGCCACCGCGTGAGTCTGGCCGCGCTCGCGCTGGCCGCGGACCCGGAGTACCGGCCCGACCTCGGTTCGATCTGGTCGGTGCCGAAGGTCTACTACCAGATGGGCTTTCATCGGCTGCGCTATGCGGCGCTGGATGCGGCCATGCACGAGATGGGCATGGACTCTCCCTATCGTGAACGGCTCGGTACCTGGGAGGACCACAGCTACGAGCACCGGATCACGACCCGGGTTGCGTGTGCCGAGTATTTCGAGATCCGCGACGATGCGTTGCGCGCGCACGCATCGCAGGTCGACCCGGACGGCATGTGGTTCTCGGTGCCCCTCGAGGTGCAGGCCCGAGCGTGGCCGACCGAAGACTGGCAGCTGGTCTACAGCGCCTTCCCGACCGTCATTCCTGAGGACGATCTGTTCGCGGGGCTGCGTCCGGTGCCGCCCGGTGAGCCCGATCCGTCGGATCTGTGGGCGATCTGAGATCGCCGCAGTGCTGTGCTCTCGGAGCGTGGCCACGGTCTCAGGCGGGTAGGCTCGTGAGTTATGAACCTGCGATGGCCTGAGGCCCAACCGATGCTGGGCGGCGAACCTGTCATCCTGCGCGGTTGGCGCAGTTCCGACACGGAGTCGGTTTTTGTTGCCTGTCAGGACGAGACGCTGCAGAACTTCACGCGTGTGCCCTCGCCGTACACGATGGCCGATGCCGAAAAGTACATCACGTTGGGAATTGACGTCTGGCAATCCCACAGTGGCGTCAATTTCGCGATCGCCGACGGGTCGGACGAGGTCATCGGCGCGATCGCCCTTCAGAACATCAACGAATCGCAGTTCGTCGGCGAGATCGGCTACTGGGTCGCGGATTTCGCACGCGGTCAAAGAGTCGCCCGTCAGGCGGTCGAACTACTCGCGAGTTGGGCTCACGATGAGCTCGGGCTGATGCGGATGATCCTCAAGATCCAGCGGGAGAACACCGCATCCATCGCTGCCGCGTTGGCGGCGGGGGCCCGCCCGACCGGCACGACCGTGGACGAGGAACT
>NZ_JAVTWX010000026.1:0-16499 GCF_032229645.1 Brooklawnia sp. | reverse complement strand
GGAGGGTCGATCAGTCGCCCAAGGTGGCGACCATCACCGCCTTGATGGTGTGCATCCGGTTGCCCGCCTCATCGAAGATGATGTCGGCATTGGCCTGGAAGACCTCGTCGGTGATCTCCAAGGCGTCCATACCGCTCGCCTCATAGACCTCGCGCCCGACCGTGGTATCGAGATCGTGATACGCGGGCAGGCAGTGCATCACCTTGACAAACTTGTTGCCGGTCAGCCCCAGCAGCCCGGAATTGACCTGGTAGTCGCGCAGCGCCGCGATACGAGACACCCAGGCGTCCTTCGACTCGCCCATCGACACCCAGACATCGGTGCAGATGATGTCGGCGCCCTTGACTCCTGCCGCGATGTCGTCGGTGATGGTGATCTGTGCGCCGGACCCATCGGCCAGCTGCCGCGCCTGGAGCACCACGTCTGCTGCTGGCTGGAACTCCTCGGGCGCGACGATGCGAACGTCCGAACCCATCAGCGCGCTCGAGACCAGAATCGAGTTGCCCATGTTGTAGCGTGCATCGCCGACATAGGCGATCGATACCTGGTCGAGGTCGCGTCCGAGGTATTCGCGGATCGTCAGCTGATCGGCCAGCATCTGCGTCGGATGCCATTCGTTGGTCAGCCCATTCCAGACCGGCACCCCTGCGTAACGGGCCAGCGTCTCGACCCGCTCCTGCCCGAAGCCCCGGTATTCGATGCCGTCGTAGATCTTGCCCAGCACCTGCGCGGTGTCGGCGACCGACTCCTTGTGACCCAGTTGAGAGCCCGCGGGATCCAGATAGGTGCAGTGCGCCCCCTGATCGTGAGCGGCCACCTCGAATGAGCAACGCGTGCGGGTCGAGGTCTTCTCGAAGATCAGCGCGATATTGCGTCCGGCCATGCGCTGCTGCTCACGACGCTCACGCTTGGCCTGCTTGAGCTCCGCCGACAGGTCGAGCAGATAGGCCCACTCGTCGCGGGTGAAGTCGGCTTCCTTGAGGAAATGTCGCTTGTGCAGATCCGGCATGCCGGAAAGCATAATGCCTGCCTGCGCTGATCGACGCCATCCGCGGCGCCCGCGATTAGGCTGGGTGCATGACTCTGTTTCTGGTCGGTGGAGGTCCCTCGCAAACGCTCGCGCCGGTGCTCGACGCCTTCGTCCGGGAGGTCCGCGACCGCGGCGAAAGGGTCGCTATCGCCCTGCTCGGCTCGGCTGGCGAGTCGGCGGCCTCGCTCGACAACTACGCCGAACCGATCATCGCTCGCTATCCGGAGGTGCTGATCGAACCGATCTGGCTGACCGACGAGGACGAGGGTCCGATCGAGTGGCCGGCCGAGCCGGAGAACCTCGCCGGCCTGATCGTGGCCGGCGGCTGGACACCCGGCTACCTCGAAGCGCTGAGCGGCTGGCGCGAGACGATCTCGACCCTGGTGCGCCGCGGCATCCCCTATCTGGGTTGGTCGGCCGGTGCGATGGTGGTCGGACGACACGCCATCGTCGGCGGCTGGCAGCATGGGGGGCGCCAGGTGGTGCCGGAGATCGTCGGCGAAGGGTCGACCGAACTCGACATCCGCGACGGCCTCGCCCTGATCGGTCCGAGCATCGAGACCCATGCCGACACTCAGTACCTGATCGGACGAGCACTGGCCGCCTTGCAGATCGGCCCGATGAGCACGGTCGCGGCGATCGATGAGGAGACCGCACTTGTCATCGATGTCTCGTCCGGGCGCACCAAGGTCGTCGGACGCGGCAAGGTCACCTGGGTCACGGCGGACGGCGACCGGTTGCTCGTCCGCTTCGAACCGCGCAACCCCGCAGCTGGCGGCTGAGAAACTGCGACAGTCGAGCCCTCCGGGCAGGCACGCTCGAATGTGGCAATCTATAGCTATGCATATCCTCGTGGTTGATGATGACCAGGCCGTTCGCGATTCCCTGGCTCGTTCGCTGCAATATGGCAGCGGCTACGAGGTAAGCACGGCTGAGGATGGACTCGAGGCACTCGCCAAGCTCTCGTCCACTCGTCCGGACGCAGTAGTCATGGATGTCATGATGCCCAGGCTTGACGGCTTGGAGACCACCCGGATGCTCCGGCAGTCCGGCAATGACGTGCCCATCCTCATCCTGACGGCCCGCGATGCGGTCGGCGACCGGGTGGACGGGCTCGACGCCGGCGCCGACGATTACATGGTCAAGCCATTCTCGCTGGAGGAACTCACCGCCAGGATCCGGGCGCTGACCCGGCGGTCTCGTCCCGAATCGGACGCAGCACCCGAGACCCTGGTCTTCGATGATCTGCGGATGGATACCTCGTCGCGCGAGGTGACCCGGCGGGGACGGCGGATCAGTCTGACCCGCACCGAATTTGCCCTGCTGCAGACCTTCATGGAGCATCCGCGCCATGTGCTGGAACGCAGCTGGCTGCTCAACGAGGTCTGGGGCTTCGATTTCCCCACGACGGCGAACTCGCTTGAGGTGTACATCGGCTATCTTCGCCGCAAGACCGAGCAAGAGGGCGAGCCCCGCCTGATTCACACCGTGCGCGGCGTCGGCTACGTCCTGCGCGAAACCGCCCCGTGATCCGCCGGGTACGTGATCTGCTGCGCCGCACCGAACGCAACTCATTGCAGATGCGGCTGGCCTATCTGACGGCCTTCGGGGTAGCGGTCGCGGCCTTATGTATCGGCATGGCAACCTACCTCACCGCGCGTACGTCGATGTACAACCAGCTCGATCAGGAGTTGATCGAAGTCGCCAGCTACGCGTCCGGCCCGATCAGCACCGACGTGGAGGGCCTGGGTGGGGTGAACGCTTCTGCTCTGCAGGCCGCCAACATCACCATCATGCTGGTGCGCTCCGACAAGGCGGTCACCCGCGTGCAGGGCACCAGTGACGCTGTCGAGCCCGGCGACCAGGAGATCGCGATCGCTCGCACTCAGCAGGGCAGCTCGACACGGTCGGCCGTCGGCACCGATTCGAACCACTATCGCGTCGTCGCGGTGCCACTGAATACCGAATCGGGACGATTTGCCATCGTGCTGGCGCGTCCGTTGGGTCCCACCATCGCCACGCTGCGTGATATCGGGATGCTCGTTGGGTTCGCCGGCGCGGCGCTCGTCGTCCTCAGCGCGATCATGGGCTACGTCACCGGACGACGACTGATGGCTCCGCTGCGCGAACTGTCGAGCGCTGTCACCCGAGTCTCGGAAACCGACGAATTGGCGCCGCTCAGCCTGGTCGCCAACACCGGGATCTTCAACGCGGACGACATCGGAAATCTCTCGCGCAGTTTCGACACGATGATGCACTCGCTGGCGAGCTCGCGCGATCGGCAGCGCCGGCTCATTGCGGACGCCGGACACGAGCTGCGGACGCCGTTGACATCGATGCGTACCAATATCGAACTGCTGGTGGCGGACGAAAAGTCGGGCATGCTACCGCCCGGGGCCCGCGCCGAGATTTTGACAGATGTTGCGGCACAACTCGGCGAGTTCACCTCGCTGGTCGGCGATCTGGTGCAACTCAGCCGCGACGACGTGGTACAGCCGAGCCGCGAGCCGCTCGACTTCGCGGTCGTGGTGGCGGCCGCGGTGGAGCGGGCCAAGCGCCGCGGACCGAACCTCAACTTCGACGTCACCTTGGAACCGCACTTCATCGTCGGCGAACCCGACACCTTGGAGCGCGCGGTGACGAACCTGCTCGACAACGCGGTGAAGTTCTCCCCCGAGGGGGCCACCGTGCACGTGCGGATGGCCGGCGACGAACTGATCATCTGGGACGAAGGGCCCGGCATCGCCCCGGAGGATCTGCCGAAGATCTTCGACCGGTTCTTCCGCTCGAACAAGTCGCGAAACACGCCGGGCACCGGTCTGGGGCTGTCGATCGTCGTCCACACCATCAATGCGCACGGCGGCACGGTGGACGCCTCCAACCAGGAGGGTGCCGGCGCCAAGTTCACCGTGGTGCTGCCCGCAGCGCCCCCGGAGACCTTGGCCCAGTACGAGGACTGAACCCGACTGAGGCTCAGTTCTGCACATCACTGGGAACACTGCACCCGAGTTATCCACAGATACATCCACACCTTGGGGAAAACTACATCGATGTAACTACGCCGGTGAGAGATCACCGGCCGACCGGGCCCGAGAGCCCAGCCGGCCAGCATTTCGAACCAGAGCCTCAGTACCCCAGGGAACGCGCTACTTCCCGCAGCCGAATCCCGGAGGCGGTCAACGCATCCCGCTCATCCATCGACAAGTAGGGCAGCAGCCTGCGCCCGGCACCGCTGCGTCCGACGATGGTGGGCGCCGACATGCACACATCGGTGATACCGGCCCAATCGTCCAGCAGGGTCGAGACCGTCAGCACGCGCTGCTCATCGTTCAGCACCGCCCCGATGATCCTCGAAACGGCCAGGCCAACGGCGTAGTTGGTGGAGCCCTTGCCCTCGATGATCTTGTAAGCCGACTCCATCACTTCGTGGCCGATCCGGGCACGCAGATCAGCGTCGAACTCGCCGCCGCTCAGGGTTGCACCCCACCGGCTCAGCGGCACATTGCCGATCTCGGCCGATGCCCACAGTGGCACCTCCGAATCGCCGTGCTCGCCGGCGATGTAGGCATGGATGTTCTGCACCGCGGTTCCGGTTTCCAGCGACACCAGGTAGCGCAGCCGGGAGGTGTCGAGCACCGTGCCCGAACCGAACATCTGCTGCGGCGGAAGACCCGAGATCTTCAGGGACGCGTAAGTGACGACATCCACCGGGTTGGCAACCATGATGTACACCGCGTTCGGCGCGACTGCGGTCAGCCCGGGAAGAACCTTCTCCATGATCGAGACTGTCGCGCCTGCCAGCTCAAGCCGCGACTGCCCTGGCTGCTGCCTGGCGCCGGCGGTGACGATCACGACGTCGGCGTCGCGGCAGATCTCCACATCGTCCGATCCGGCAACCGAGGCGGCCGGCGTGAATTGAATGCCATGTGCGATATCGAGTGCCTCGGCCTCGACCTTCTGCTTGTTGATGTCTTGTAGGACGACCTCGCGCGCTAATCCGCGAATCACACATGCGTAGGCGAGGGTTGAACCGACGGCTCCCGCACCGATGATCGCGATCTTGGTGGGCCGGCTGTCTCGGCGAGACGGATAGAGGGATTCAGCGCTGTTGGTGGGAGTGGTATCGCTCATCGAGGCTTCTCCAATTCTTGGGGACCGGTTCTACACCGCTAGGGCAATTATCGCTTGCTCGCGCGGTTCTTGGCTAGGTTTCCGTACAGTCGACGGCACCACCGGCATTCAGACCAGCAAGCTCGCATGCCGCACCTTTTGGCATCGGCATGGCTACTCTGAGTTGTGTGTGGAGCTTCACCTCGACCGCACGCCGGTGAGGACGACGAGGTGCCGCGCTCATCGATCGGAGCAAGGAGGCTGTGATGAAGAACGACCGCGAGGCGATCGAGAAGAACTACCGGGCTCAGCTGGAGGCCCTGGTGGACAAGGACTTCACCACGCTCAGCAGCCTGCTGACCAAGGGATTCACCCGCACACACATCAATGGGAACACCCAGACCCAGCAGGAATGGATCGGCCAGCTCAAGCAGGGCCAGATGATCTACCACAGCTTCGATTTCCTCGACACGAAGATCACCGTCGATGGCACCACCGCAACGCTGGTGGGCAGGGTCAACTCGGACGCGACGCTGTACAGCGAGCACCGGATCTGGCCGCTGCAGATCCGCCAGACGTTCTTGAGGTCCGGCGGTCAGTGGCTGGCGAGCCGCTCGATCATCACGCTTTGGTGAACGACCGAGCGGCCGCGAGACTCAGTCGTCCTGGTTGCTGACTTCGGGAAGCTCCTGGTGGTCGCCGGCGCTCTTGAGTTTGGACGGTGCGTCGACGTAGTCGCCGATGATCCCGACGGCCGACCTCGGCCATGACAGATAGCGGACGCCCATGTTGAGCATCGCCGAGATGCGGTTGCGTCCGCCCAGCAGGGTCGCGAGGTGCACGAGCACCCACATCAGCCAGGCCGGGAAACCGGTGAACTTGGCGCCATTCGGCAACTGGACGACCGCCGAATTGCGGCCGATGGTCGCCATCGTGCCCTTGTCGTTGTAGCTGAAGGTCTGGCGCGCGCCGCCTTCCTTGTCGGCGATGATGTTGTGCGCGACCAGCTTGCCCTGCTGAAGGGCGGGCTGCGCCAGCTGCGGCTGCGGATCGGATTCGCACAGGCACGCATCGCCGGCAGCGTAGACATCCGGGAAGCCGACGACCTGCTGGTCGGGCTCGACGAGGATGCGTCCACCCCGGCCTTGCGGCAGCCCCCACTCCTTGACCACCGGATGAGCGCCGACGCCGCTGGCCCAGATGACGATGTCGCAGTCGAGCTTCGAACCGTCGGCGAAATCGACATGATCGGCGAAGACCTCCTTGACAGCGGTACTCAGCCGCACGTCGACGCCGAGCTTCGCCAGCGAACGCTTGGTGTAGCGCTGCAGCCGACGGTCAAAGGGGCCGAGCAGCCGGTCGGTCATCTCGACCAACACGACATGGAAGTTGTCGACGCCGATCTCGGGGTAAAGCGCCGGCAGCGCCTGCGTCTTCATCTCGGCGAGGGCGCCGGCGGTCTCGACGCCGGTCGGGCCGCCGCCGACGACGATCGCGGTCAGCTTCTTGTTCGGGTCGCGCTCGGCAGCCATCAATTCCAGGCCCGAGAAGATGATGTCGCGCACCTCCAGCGCCTGGCGCCGGGTATAGATCCGCTTGGTGAACTCCTCGGCGCCGGGGATGCCGAAGAAGTTGGCGCCCACGCCGGGGCAGACCAGCAGCTTGTCGTAGCCGATCGGCTGGCCGCGGCTGACCATGACCAGCTTCTTCTCGAAGTCGATGCCGGTGACGGTCGCCCGCCGGAAGCTCGCCAGATGGCTGCGATCATTGGACGCCCAGCGGCGCAACGAATAGGTGACATCGCCGGGGTTCAATGCGCCGGTCGCCACCTGATAGAGCAGCGGCTGAAATGTCGTGTAGGCATGCCGGTCGATGATCATCACCTCATGGCCCGCACTCGTCAACTCATGCGCCGCCGTCAGGCCCGCAAACCCACCACCGATGATCACCACACGCGATTCGCCCATGGCACCATTCTCCGGGGCAACACGGCAATTGCTCAAGCGTTTTCGCAACTTTGAGATGCCCCAAATACATCAGCCGACCATGCACGTGCCCGGCACGACCAGCGCATTGAGGCTCTCCGCCTGGTCCAGATAGCCGGCGGTGGCCGCGTCGGTGAGCACATAACCCGTCTGGGCGTCCACCGTCGACATCGCGAAGACGGTGCCCGCAACGCGTCCATCCGGGGTGAGCAGCGGGCCGCCCGAGTTGCCCGGACGCACGGTTCCGCGGATAGCGTAAACCTGGCGTGAAATACCTGGCCCGCCGTAGATGTCGCTGTCGGCCTCGATGACCGTCCCGCGGATACGGGAGGCACTGAGGGTATAGGGCCCGCCATAGGGGAACCCGGCGGCCACCGCATCCACGCCGGGCTCCTGGTTCTCGCTCGCCCGCGCCAAGACCGGCACGTCCAGATCGGGAACAGCGAGGATGGCGAGATCGAGGTCTTCGTCGAATGCGACGACCTGGGCGTCCAACCGCTGCCCGGTGCCGCCGACCGAGACGCTCACCGCGGACGCCCCGGCAATCACGTGGGCGTTGGTGACGATTCGCTGTGCTGCGACCGCCCAGCCGCTGCCGGTCGAGTCGTTGCGGCAGCTGGGTGCGTCCGAGAACACCTGGACGATGCTGGCTGCGGCCGCAATCACACCTGGGCTGTCGACCGAGTCATTGTCGGGTTCGGGGATCGGCAGGGTGGGCTCGTCGCCGCCGAAGACCTTCGGCAGTTCAGTGACCAGCAGTTCGACTGCCTGACCGGGTAGCTGATCGAACTGGTCGGGCACTGCCGCATCCAGCACCTGATAGGAGCGGGAGTCGGCGATCGCGGTGCCCAATGCCTCCGGAGCGAGCGGGCGCACCGCGGCCATCACGAACCAGCAGAGGAACGCGACCGCCACGCCCGAAGCGACGCCGCCCAGCAGGGCGTCGATCAGGCCCGGCTTCCTGCCGCCGCTGATCCGTTTCTTGACCGTCTGGGCGAGCACATCGCCGAGAACGCTGCCCAGCACAACAGCCACGATCAAGGCGACGGTGCGCACCGCACGGCCGGTGTCCAGCATTGGTACCAGCTCAACGAGCCGGGGGCCCGCCCAGATACCGGCGAGCGCGCCGCCAACGATACCTACGAACCCGAGCACCCCCGCCAGCAGACCGGTGCGGAACCCGGCCACGCCGCGCCCGATGATCGCGAGCAGCACCAGCAGATCGATGACCGTCGCAATTTGCACGTCGAGATTAGAACCTGATCAGACCGCTTCGGCGCGCTCATCGAGCGCATCGAGAGCGGCGCGTGACTCCTCGAGAATCATCGACTGCATGACTTCACGGGCGTCGTCCTCGGAGACGTCGATCGCGAGCGCGATCTCGGCCAGCAGGGGCGCGGATGCTTCCTTGAGTAGATCCTTCTCGCCCAGCGAGAGCGAACCGCGCTCACGACGGCGCACCAGATCGCGCACCACTGCGGCCAGCTGCAGCGGGTCGCCGGTGGCGATCGATGCACGATTGGCCTTGTAACGACGCGACCATTGGGGCTCCTCGCCCACGGTCGGACCGCTGAGGACCTCGGCGAGCTTGTCGAGTTCGCGGACGCCCGCGACGTCGCGGATACCGATCTCGTCGGCCCTGCTGACGGGAATGCTCACCACTAGCTTGCTGCTGACGATCTCGAGTTCGGCGTATTCGACCCGCTCACCACGGATCGTGCGGGTCATGACCTTCGCCACCGCGGCTGGACCATGGTGAGGGTGGATGACGGTCTGACCAACATGAAACTTCATTGAGTGCCCTCGCAACATTTCTCGCCGACAAACCCGCAAGCCGCAACTCGCACCACCGCCAGCAATGAGCTCGCAGTGAGAGCGGGGCCGTCCTTTGGTCCCGCAGGCCGGTAGTGCTAGTTTACCAGATTGGGACGCCGCTACCCTGCCCCGGATGCCCTTCCCCTAGTAACCACCTGTTTGAGCACGTTCTCGGGTCAGAACCATGCCGGATCGGCGATTTCGCCGCGTCCGAGCCAGGCAGCATCGGAGCCATCGATCACCGCGGCGACTGCCGAGATCTCGACCAACGCGCCCTTGCGCGCCAACTGCTCGACGATCGACACGCCGATCACCGGCAGCGACTTCAGGTCGAGATATCCGGACGCCGCACGCTGGCAGAGCGCCAGATCGACCCCGCCGACCACCCTGATCTCGAGACTGACCAGGTCGGACGGAGTAGCCCCTGCCTCGTTCAGACAGGCCAGCACGTTCTTCATCGCCTGGGAGGTCTGGGCCGCCTCGTCGCCGAGTCCGATCCAGG
The DNA here is from genome assembly GCF_032229645.1 of Brooklawnia sp. Taxonomy (NCBI): domain Bacteria; kingdom Bacillati; phylum Actinomycetota; class Actinomycetes; order Propionibacteriales; family Propionibacteriaceae; genus Brooklawnia; species Brooklawnia sp. The sequence goes on along the minus strand of NZ_JAVTWX010000026.1, from coordinate 7,057 downwards.
CGCCGGATGCGTTCACGGCATTCTGGCCGCCGACATAGAGCATGGACGCGCCGGCCGGCACCAAAGTGGCCTGCGAGTAGTACGGCGAACGCTCGAGCGAGATCGGGTTGATACGCTGCACGGCCATCTCAGTCCTCCTCTGCCACCAACCAGGTGACCAGATCGTCAAGGGTACGCTGCTTGAACGCGAAGCCGCTGTCCAGCAAGACCTTGGGAATCTCATTCTGGCTCGCGAGCACATCGGTGGCCAAGCCCCCCAATGCGGCCCGCAGTGCCGGCGTGGGCACCCTGAGCACAGCCGGTCGTCCGATGCCGTCGGCGATGGCCTTGATCAGGTCGCCGTTCGTCGTGGTGGCCGGTGATGCCAGATTCACCGGGCCCCAGATCTCGTGCTCGGCCAGCCAGGCGAGCGCCCGAACCTCATCTCGCAGGCTGATCCACGGCCAGATCTGATCGCCGCGACCCAGCGGGCCGGCCAACCCGGCACGCAAGATCGGCATCAATGGCCCGAGAGCGCCGCCGCGATTCGAGACCACCAGCCCGGTGCGCGCCAGCGCCACCCTGTTGCCGGCTTCTGAGGCCACGGCGGTGGCGTTCTCCCATTGCTGGACGAGTTCGGCGAGGAATCCGGTGCCGGGCGGGCTGTCCTCGGTGAGTGGCTCGCGTCCGCGATCACCGTAATACCCGACGGCGGAGGCATTGATGAGCGCGACCTCGGGCCCCAGGTCGGCTACCGCAGCGGCGAGAGTCCGGGTGGCGTTGAGGCGGCTTGTCAGCAGTTCATCGCGATAGTGCTCGGTCCAACGCCGCCCGATGGGAGCGCCGGAGAGATTGACGATCACGTCGACTCCCGAACAAGCGGCGAGATGTATCTCGCCGCGCGCCGGATCCCAGCCGATTTCGTCGGGCTGCACCGCTGCCTGGCGCACCAGCCGCAGCACGTCATGACCGTAGTCACGCAGCAGGGCCACCAGCGCACTGCCGATGAGCCCGGATGCACCACTAACTGCAATCGTCGCCATGACCCGATCGTAGGCGCCCGGATGACTCAGCGCTGGCGCTTCTGAATGGCCGCCCACTCATCGCGCAGACCCACCGTGCGGTGGAAGTGCATCGCATGGTCTGCATCGGCGGCGAAGTAGCCCAGCCGCTCGAACTGCACGACCTCGCCGGGGGCCGCCTGGGTCAGCGCGGCCTCCGCCTGGCAGCCGCTCAGCAGTTCGCGGGAACCGGGGTTCAGGTCGTCCAGCGGCTCGCCGGTGGCCTCGCCGGGATTGGGGGCGGTGAACAGCCGGTCATAGAGCGCGGCGGAGGCTTCGACGGCATGGCGCCTGGAGACCCAGTGGATCGTCGACTTCACCTTGCGCCCGTCCGGCGAGTTTCCGCCCCTGCTGGCCGGATCATAGCTGGCCAGCACCTCGATCACATTGCCCTGATCGTCGGTGACGACATCGGTCGCGGTGACGAAGTAGGCGCCGCGCAGCCGCACCTCTCGTCCCACCGACAGTCGGAAGAACTTCGGCGGCGGCACCTCGGCGAAGTCCTCGGACTCGATGAACAGCTCGCCGGTGAACGCGACCTTGCGGGTGCCGTCGTCCGGGTTCTCCGGGTTGTTCATCACGTCGAAGTACTCGACCTGATCTGTGGGCCAGTTGGTGAGGGTCAGTTTGATCGGACGCAGCACCGCCATCCGGCGCTGGGCGACCTTGTTGAGGTCGCGGCGCACGTAGCTCTCCAGCTCCTCGATCGCGTGCCGGGCGTTGGTCTTCGAGACACCCATGTCACGGCAAAACGCCACGATCGCGGACGCCGGATAGCCGCGCTTGCGCAATCCGGCCAGAGTGGGCATCCGCGGATCGTCCCAGCCATCCAGGATGCCTTCGGTGACCAACTTGGCCAGCCGTCGCTTGGAGGTCACCGTGTGGGTCAGTTCGAGACGCGCGAACTCGATCTGCTTCGGCTTCTCATAGGGCAGCGGCAGCTGAGTCAGACACCAGTCGTAGAGCGGACGATGGCTGACGAACTCCAGGGTGCACAGCGAGTGGGTGACGCCCTCAATCGCGTCGGACTGGCCGTGCGCCCAGTCGTAGGTGGGGTAGATCACCCAGGCGTCGTGGGTGCGGTGGTGATGGCCACGACGGATGCGGTAGAGCACCGGATCGCGCAGCTGCATGTTCTCGTCGAACATGTCGATCTTGGCCCGCAGCACTCGCGAGCCGTCCGCGAACTCGCCGGCACGCATCCGGCGGAATTGGTCGAGGTTGTCTTCGATCGAACGATCGCGGAAAGGCGAGTCGATGCCGGGTTTGCCATAGCCGCCGCGCTGGGCGGAGATGGTCTCGCCATCCTGCTCGTCGACATAGGCAAGCCCCTTGCCGATCAGATATTCGGCCCACTCATAGAGTTTCTCGAAGTAGTCGGAGGCATAGAAGACGTTGGCGGGCTCGAAGCCCAGCCACCGCAGGTCCGCGATGATCGAGTCGACAAACTCCGTCTCTTCGGTGTCGGGGTTCGTATCGTCGAAACGCAGGTTGCAGATACCGCCGTAGTTCTGCGCCGAATCGAAGTCGACGGTGATGGCCTTGGCGTGCCCGATGTGCAGCCGGCCGTTCGGTTCGGGTGGGAAGCGGGTTTGGACGCGTCCGGAATAGCTGCCCTGCTCGTTGTCGGCGTGGATGATGTCGCTGATGAAATCGTTGGCGCTCGACGCCTGGGACACTGCAGCCTGGGACTCGCTCATAGCCAGGCATCCTATCGGGTTGCGACTAGCGATCGTTCTTCTTGTCGGCGCCGGTGATGCCGTTGACCAGGCCGCTGATGACACTGATGATGATCGAGCCGATCAGCGCCGTCACCCAGCCGTCCACCACGAAACCGATACCGAATTGAGCGCAGATCCACGAGCTCAGCATCAGCATCGCCGCATTCACCACGAGCAGGAAGAGCCCGAGGGTGAGGATGATGAAGCATCCGCTGACTACCTCGGCAATGGGTTTGACGATGGTGTCAACCAAACCGATGATCGCCGCGATCAGCAAGAATGTGCCGATCGTAGCGGCTTGTCCGCCCTGCGTCTCGACCGTGATGCCGGGCAGCAGCAGGGCGGCCACCCACACGGCGATGGCGGTCGCGATGACGCGCAAGATGAAGTTCACACGTCCAGTGTTACCCGGAGCCGCACGGCGACCTGAACCGTCCTGCACTACATTCAGGGACGAAACAGGGAGGTCGAATGGACGAGCAGATCGGACGGGATGCGGACCTGCGAGGTGACCAGACGGGCCGATAGCCGCCCACAGATTCGCCTCACTGCGCTCGACTAGGATGAACGTCAGATGAGGGGAGGCTCCGTGAGCGAAGAACCTGAGATGCCGCCCGATGGTGAGGCGGCAGTCGACGACGCGGTCGATGTCGCGCGTCCGCCGTCCCTGGGGATCACCGTGGGCCTGCTCGTGGCTCTGCTGGTCTCCGCACTTGTGCTGCTCGTCACCGGACTGTCTCTGGTGGCCCGCTCGGACGCGGCATCTGCGGTGTCGGTGACCGCCATCGCGTTGGGCGGCAGTCTGTTGGTCTGGCACCTACGGGCGTTGATCGCCGGCGCCGGACGACGCACCGCGATGATCAGCAGGTGGCCTTGGGTTGATCTCGTCGTCATCGCTGGATTCGGTGTGACTACCGGGTTTGCCCTGTTCGACATGCTGACCGGGGTGTTCAGCGCTGCCCGCATAGCGATGCTGACCGCGGGTTTGGTGGGCCTGGTGGCGGCGCTGGTGGCCTTCGTCCGCGATACCGATCTGCGCGATCGCGGGCTCTTCGATCTGCCGCGTTCCCGCCCGCTCACCGAACCGGAGCACGAGCCTGAACCTGAGCCGGTACCCGAACCGGAGGTCTTCTTCGACCCGACCGAGCGGGCCGATCTGCTGCGCCCACGCGGCTCCTGGCCACAGCCGCGCCGCGGCACAACCGCCGATGCGTCGTTGTGGGATGAGCCTGAGTTCGAAGTCGAGGAGCCGCCGCGCCGGGCGCGCCGCGCCACCGAATAGTCTTGCCGCGCCTCGTCGCCGACGAAACGCGTCAGCGCCCCAGCCAACGCTTGATGGTGCGGAGCCGGGCGTCCACCTGGGCCGAGGTCGCCTGGCCGAGCGGCGGCCCGCCGCATTCGCGGCGCAGGTTGGCATGCACGTGGGAGTGCGGGGTGCCCTTGAGCCGCGCATACTGCGCGACCAGCGAATTGAGTTCTTTGCGCTTGTCGGCGAGCTGGCGATGCAGGGCCTGTTCGGCCGGCACCTTCTCCTTGCGCATCGTCCGCTCATGTCGGGCGACCTGACGCCGTTGGCGCTCTTCGAGCAGATGAGCCACCTGGTCGGATTCCAGCAGACCGGGCAGGCCCAGATAGTCGGCCTCGTCGTCGGTCGTCGGAGCCGCAGTCATGCCGTAGGCCTGGGAGTCGAAGAGCACGTGGTCGAAGATGGCCTCCGAGCTGACGGCCTCGTACTCGTTGAGCAGGTCATCGGCGGCCCGCTGCTGGGCATTCTCCTTGGCCATCAGGGCTTCGGTCTCAGCCCAGATGTCCACCGCCTCCGGATGCTTCGGGCGACCCAGCACATGATCGCGCTGGCGTTCGATGGAGGCGGCATGGGCCAAGATGATCGGCACCGTGGGCAAGAAGATGGTGGCCAGTTCGCCGCGTCGCCGAGCCCTCACGAAGCGTCCGACGGCCTGGGCGAAGAAGAGCGGGGTCGAGGTGGATGTGGCGTAGACGCCGACCGCCAGCCGCGGCACGTCGACGCCCTCGGAGACCATCCGCACCGCGACCATCCAACGAGACTGGTCGTTCGCGAACTGCTCGATCTTGGCCGAGGAGCTCGCATCGTCCGAAAGCACCAGTGCGGGCTTGGCGCCACTGATCTGCTCGAGTACGGACGAATACGCCCTTGCCGTGCGCTGATTCGCCGCGATCACCAGGCCGCCCGCGTCGGGCAGATGCCGCCTGACCTCGCTCAGCCGGCGGTCGGCGGCGCGCAGCACCGAGCCGATCCACTCCCCCTTCGGATCGAGCGCGGTGCGCCAGGCCTGGGCGGTGAGATCCTTGGTCATCACCTCGCCCAGGTTGGCCGCGATCTCGTCCCCGCTGGTGGTGCGCCAGCGCATCGGCCCGCCGTAGTTCATGAAGACGACCGGACGCACGACATGGTCGCGCAGCGCCTCAGCGTAACCGTAGACAAAGTCGGCGTGACTGATCAGCGAGCCGTCCGGCTGCTCGTCGTAGCCGACGAAGGGGATGGGTGTCTCGTCGCTGCGGAACGGGGTGCCGGTGAGCGCCAGCCTGCGGGTGGCCTGGCCGAATGCATCCTTGATGGAGTCACCCCAGCTGCGTGCGTCGCCCGCGTGGTGGATCTCGTCGAAGATCACCAGCGTGGGTGTGGCCAGTGTGACGGCCTCGTAGTGCCAGGCTCGCACCGAGACACCGGCGTAGGTGACCGCGACACCGTCGAACTCGCGGGAGCGGCCACGCCGGCTGCCGGTGCCGGAAGGGTCGAGCTGGATGCCGACCTTGGCGGCGGCGTCGGCCCATTGGGTCTTCAAGTGCTCGGTCGGGACGACGACGATGACCCTGCCGACCGTTTTCGCGTTCAGCAGTTCGGCGGCGATACGCAACGCGAAGGTCGTCTTTCCTGCTCCAGGCGTAGCCACGGCCAGAAAGTCGCGTGGCTGCCGGTCGCGATAGAGCTGAACGGCCTCTGCCTGCCAGGCGCGCAACCGGGCGGATGTGCCCCAGGGCGCACGCTGCGGGAAGGCCGGCGAGATCCGGTCGAATGCGGCATGGCTCATGAATGCACTACGCCCGCACAGATCGCGGTTGACGGGTTCGTGAGTGGCATAGGTTCATGACCTTAGCTCAGATTCGCGAGGTCGTTTCGCTCAGGCCGCAAAGAGCGGATTGCTTGCCGCGGGCGGACGTTCGTCCGCGGACACCGGACCGGGTGCGGTGCCATCGCCGAAGGGCGTACCGCCGAGGGATTCTCGTCCGTGTTCGGTGAGCAGCCCGGTCAGATCGGGACCCTGTGGCACGATCCTGGTCGGATTGATCTCGGCGTGGACGATGTAATAGTGCTGCTTGGTCTGGACGAAGTCGACGGTGTCGCCGAAGCCGGGGGTCTGGAAGAGGTCGCGGAGATAGCCCCAGAGCACCGGGATCTCGCTGATCTTCGACCGATTGCATTTGAAGTGGCCGTGATAGACCGCGTCGAAGCGCACCAGCGTGGTGAACAGCCGGATGTCGGCCAAGGTGATGTGATCGCCGACCAGGTAGCGGCGGGTTTCGAGGCGCTCGGTGATCACGTCGAGGGCCGCCCACAACTCCCGATAGGCCTTGTCGTAGGCCTCTTGACTGCCAGCGAAGCCGCACCGGTAAACACCATTGTTGATCTTGGGATAGACCAGATCGTCGACCTCTTCGATCTCGTCGACCAGTTCGTCCGGGTAGAGGTCTGGTGCGCCTGGTCGCTGGTGGGGGCCCCACTCGCGGACGAAGTCGATGGTCATCTGGTTGAAGTCATTGGTGACGACCTGACGCGATGCGACCTCGGCCATCGCGGGCACGGTGATGCCCTTCGGGTAGTCGGGGACGCGGGCGAAGTAGGCGTCCTGCAGGCGCGGGATCTTCAGGACGGGGTCCATACCTCCGGGGTACACCCCGTCGTAGTCCCAGGAGCGCACGTCATGGGTCGGCGCGGCCAGGCTCAGCGAGAAGGCGTTCTCCAAGCCCATCAACCGTCGGACGATGATCGCCCGGTGTGCCCAGGGACAGGCCCGCGCGGCCATCAGGCGGTAGCGTCCCGGCTCGGTGGGCCAGAGCATCTCGCCCACTCGGCCTGACGTGCCCGGCATCGGCCGTGGTGCCGAACCGGCCGGCACCGCGGCGACGATGCGGTCACCGATATAGCTGGCATCTCGCACGAATTCGCCGTCTTTCGAGGCATTCTTCGGCTCGCCCGCCCAGTCGTCGATCACGATTCCTCCTTGACGTTTCAACTAAGTCTATCGGGCTGACTCC
>NZ_JAVTWX010000025.1:0-16631 GCF_032229645.1 Brooklawnia sp. | reverse complement strand
CAACCGAACACCGAGGACGACGCGGCGGCTTCCTGCGCGTCGTCTCGCTGCTGGGGCCTGCTTTCGTGGCGTCGGTCGCATATGTCGATCCGGGCAATGTGGCCGCGAACATGTCGGCCGGTGCCGACTACGGCTACCTGCTGGTCTGGGTGCTGGTGAGCGCCTGTCTGATGGCCATGGTCGTGCAGTATCTGTCCGCCAAACTTGGGCTGGTGACCGGACGATCATTGTCGAGCATGGTGAGGGAATCGCTGGCCACGCACAGATACGTCGCGGGCCTGCGTGCTGGTTTCGCGGCACAAGCCATCGTGGTGGCCATCGCCACCGATGTCGCCGAGGTGATGGGCGGCGCGATCGCGATGAACCTGCTGTTCGGACTGCCGGGCTGGCTGGGCGGCCTGATCGTCGTTGTGATCTCACTGTTCTGGTTGGGATTCATGCGTTCGCGTGGCGAACACGCACTGGACATCGGCGTGACGCTGGTGCTGTTGATCATCGCGGCGGGTTTCCTGGTTTCACTGTTCTGGGTTCCGCCCGATCCGGCCGAGGTGATCGGCGGCATGGTGCCGCGGTTCAGCGGCGCCGGATCTGTGGCGATCGCTGCGGCCATGCTGGGGGCGACCGTGATGCCGCACGCCATCTACCTGCATTCGACGCTGGCGATCGACCGTCATCGTCCGCTGGGCAGCTTGACCGCACCGCTGAAAGAGCTGCTCTTCGTGCAGCGGGTCGATGTCGGGGCGTCGCTGGTGGTCGCCGGAACGGTGAACGTCGCGATGTTGCTCTTCGGCGCGACGATTCTGAGCGGCTCACCGGACTCGGACGTGATCGTGGCTGCGTACGGCATCTTGAATACCGAGATCGGCAGACTACCCGCAGTCATCTTCGCGATTGGGCTGCTCGCGTCCAGCGTCGGTTCGGCTGTGGTCGGGACCCATGCCGGGGCGAGTATCATGTACGACCTACTGCCGTGGCGCATCGACAGCAGGATCCGCAGAGTGGCGACCGTGCTGCCGTCGATCGTGCTGCTGGCGATGGGAATCAATGCCACGGTGGCGCTGGTCGCAAGCCAGTTGGTGCTGAGCTTCGGCATCGGCTTCGCCTTGATTCCGCTGGTCTGGTTTACCAGCAGCCGAAAGCATATGGGCCAATACGCCTCGGGTCCCGGGTTGCGCCTGGTGTCGATCGTCATCACCGCGTTGGTGCTTGCCTTGAACATCGCGGTCATCGTGATGACCCTGGCCGAGTCGTGACCCGGCACGAAGGTCAGCGCCGGTGACTCGCGGCGATGGCGCGGAGCGCCCGCTGGCAGGTCCTCATAGCATGGGTGGCGTCGAGGTGACTGCGTGGTCATGCTGAAACGTCAGTGGTGACCAGTAGATATGTCGTGGAGAGGAGAACGTCATGGCTACGAATTCTCCAGTAGCGATCACGCGCGACGGCGTGGTCCTGGGGCCGGTCGAGGTGAGTTTCCAACGGACGCTGCGCATCCCGGAGACTGGGCTGCACGATCTGCCGCCCGGGCTGGGCAGGTTCCCGTTGCGACGCGTGGCGGACTATTCCGACACCGTTCCGCAAGATTGGCTGGCACATGGCGGAGTGATGCTGCCCGTCTATCAACGCGAAGCCCTGTGGCTCTCGTTCGGGACCAGTGAGCCTGCGGCGTTGCAGGCGGGCGTCGGCAAGATCTGCGCGGTCACCGGGCAGCCGTGGCGCGAGAGGCTTTCCAAAGAACCACAGAACTATGTTGCGCTGCCGTTGCAGCCGTGGCTGGATGGCATCAATTCGGGCGACGGGGTCATCCGTCAGTTCGTTGCCGTACCGCTCGGGCTCGGCGCGACGGTCGAGGGTCAGGTGACCGGTGAGGAAGTTCATGGGGGAGTGCAGCTTCGAGTGGTCGGCCTGAGCAGCACCGCGCTGGCGCAATGGCGCAAGATCCACCAGGGACGGTCGGCCCGGCGGATGGTCGCGTTCGGTGCGCCGCCGGCGGGATCGGCCGCGATGGGCCTGGGTGCCGGTGGACGCATGCGCCAAGAGATCTACTCGGACGAACGCCTGCTCAGCGATTACGACGAGGCCCGCTCGTGGCGAGTCTTCGTCCATCTCTGCTCGGCGGTGCAGTGGACGGCGATCACCGGCGAGGTCGCGCCGCCGACCCCGATCGACCGGGAGAGCTATGTGCGGTTCGGGCTGCCGTGGTTCGACTACTACGACGCGGATGCAGAGGACCTGGAGGCGAGCCAGACGCTCGCGAAGGTGAAGCCGGTCGGCGAGATACTGGGTGGCGAGGAGGAGCCGTTCGCACCGGTGGATCCGGATTCGGTCATCCAGCTGAAAGATGCCGGTGGCGATGACGTGGACGACGGAGATTGGTGAGGGGTAGCGGCGTCCGGGAGCGCAGAAAAAAACGGCTCCTGACAAGTATCTGGACTAGTCAGGAGCCTATTCGTAGCGGGGACAGGATTTGAACCTGTGACCTCTGGGTTATGAGCCCAGCGAGCTACCGAGCTGCTCCACCCCGCGTCGACTTAAGGAACCTTAGCCTGGATTGCCGGGGCTTTCAAATCGAGTCCGCGGTTCCGCGACGAACGAGCACCCAACGACGCTCAGGTCGTCAGTCCCGTCGCATGGTGCTGTTAGGTGGCCGGCCGGGGCGGCGGCTAAACTCGTGGTCCACCGACAAGCGTCAGGAGCCAAGAACAAGATGACCAGGGTTTCCCGCCGGATGGCCACCGTACTGATAGGCCTACTCGCGCTGGTTCTGACTGCCTGTACTCCGGGCAACTCCGAACCTCAGGATCGCCAACTCATTGTTGGCACCTCCGTGGCCCCCAACTCGATGGATCCGACAACCTCTGATGCCGCGGCCATCCCGGAGGCGTTGCTGTACAACGTTTACGAGACCCTGCTCAAGGTTGGCGCCGACGGCGGGTACCAGCCGCTGCTGGCCAGTGAGTGGTCGGTGTCGTCCGATGGCCTCGTGTACACCTTCAACCTGCGGCCGGAGGCAAAATTCGCCAGTGGCACGAAGGTTGACGCGGATGCAGTGATCACCTCGATCCAGCGCATCAAGGACGACTCGTCCGTGCTGCCAGTGCTCAAGGCCGCCATGGAGCCTCTCGCGTCAATGCGTGCGGTCGATGAGAACACCGTCGAATTCACCCTCAGCGAGCCCTCCCAGAACTGGCTCTTCGCGATGTCGCAGCGGGCAGGCATCATCTTCGACCCGGCCCATCTCGATCAGCTGGCCACCGTTCCGGCAGGGTCTGGACCGTTCGCATTCTCGAACTGGGTGCAGGGCGACTCGGTCACGCTGGTGCGCAACGACGGCTACTGGGGTACGCCCAGCACGCTGGCAGGCGTGACCTTCAAGTCATACTCCGACCCGAACGCGATGAACGCGGCCATGCTGGCCGGCCAGCTCGACATCATCTCGAACCTGGCGGCCCCGCAGGCCCTCAACCAGTTCATGACGTCCGATTTCACGGTGCTGGACGGCACCTCCACCGGTGAGGTCGTGCTCGGCTTCAACCACCAGAATCCGGTGCTCGCCGATCTTCGGGTTCGCCAGGCGATCAACTATGCGATCGATCGCAAAGCGCTGGTTGATGCCGTCTGGGGCGGTAAAGGTCTGCTGATCGGTTCGATGGTTCCGCCGACCGACCCTTGGTACGAGGACCTCTCGCAGCAGTACCCGTATAACCCCGACAAGGCTCGCGAATTGCTCGCGGAGGCGGATCTGGGTGAGATCAACCTGCGACTTCGCGTCCCGACCCTGCCCTACGCGCCGGGGGCGGCCAGCTACATCTCCAGCCAGCTGGCCGCGGTAGGCATTCAGGTCACCGTCGACGAGCTCGAGTTCCCGGCCACCTGGGTCGATCAGGTCATGTACCAGGGCAACTACGACATGACGATCGTGGCTCACGCCGAGCCGCGCGATATCGGCAACTTCGCCAACCCGAGCTACTACTGGCACTACGACAATCCCGAGTTCCAGCAGCTCATCACGGCCGCCGACCGTGCGCCATCGGAAACGGAGCAGGTTACGTTGCTGAAGCAGGCGGCCCGGATCCTGTCGGACGATGCTGCCGCCGACTTCCTCTGGCTGCTGCCGAACCTGGTCGTCACCAAGTCGGACATCACCGGAGTCGCCACCAACAGGACCGCGCAGAGCTTCGACATGACCGGGGTCAGTGCTCCAGGTGCCTGATCCGAAGATGTCGTGAACTCAACCCGATTCGCCGCTGCCGGCTGGCCGGCAGCGCGCCGCTTCGGCTGGTTTGCGCTCAGCATGCTGGTCGCCTCGGTCGTCGTCTTCGGGCTGCTCAACCTGCTGCCCGGAGACGTCGCCGGGGTGATCCTCGGCCCTAACGCCACCGAGCAGTCGATCAGTGCGCTGCGTGAGCAACTCGGATTGAACCAGAACATCGCGGTACGTTACGTTCAGTGGCTTGGATCCATGCTGACCGGCAATCTTGGCTCCTCAGCGCTCACCGGAGCCTCCATCAACCCGATCGTGGCGCAGAAGTTCGGCGTGACCTTGTCCCTGGTGGTCGTCGGGATGTTCACTGCCGTCCTGGTCGCATTGCCGCTCGGTATGGCGGCCGCGCTGCGCCGCAATCATGCGGACGGGGTAGTCATCTCGGGGCTCAGTCAGGCCGGCATGGCGATCCCGGCTTTCGTGGTCGGCATCGCACTCAGTGTCGTGGTGGGCGCTAAACTGCACTGGCTGCCCGCCAACGGCTACGTTCCCATCAAGACGTCGTTCGGTCAGTGGCTGAGCCATCTGATGCTGCCCGCGCTCACCCTCGGGCTCGTCCAGTCCGCGGTGCTGGTGCGCTATGTGCGCTCCGCGTTCATCGACGTCATCAGCCAGGACTACTACCGCACCGCGAGAGCCATCGGATGGCGACGCTGGCCCGCGATCGTCAGGCACGGCGTGCGCAATGCGTCCTTGCAGATCGTCACCGTGCTCGGGTTGCAGCTGGCGACGTTGTTCGTCGGCGCCATCGTGGTGGAGAGCGTCTTCGTGCTCCCCGGCCTCGGCAGCTATCTGGTGCAGATGGTGGCCAATCGCGACCTACCGGTCGTCCAATCGATCGTGATGATTCTCGTCACGTTGGTTCTGGCGATCAACCTGCTGGTCGACCTCAGCTACACGCTGATCGATCCACGGTTGCGCGTCGGTGAGGACGAGGCGGACGACTAGTGAGACGCAATCCCGCCCTGCTCGCCGGCTCGGCCATGGTCGTGTTGGTCGTGATCTTCGCCCTCGTCTCGGCCGTGTGGACGCCATTTGATCCGACCGAGGTCAGCCCCGACCGTTTGCTGGCGCCCAGCGCCGGCCATCTGATGGGTACCGATGGCTTCGGGCAGGACATCTTCAGCCGGATCCTCGTCGGTGCCCGCAGCTGTCTGCTGGTCGGTGTGGTGGCTGTCGGCATCGGCGCATCGCTCGGTGTGCCGCTCGGCATTACCGCCGCCGTCAAACAGCACAGCTGGCTCGGCACGCTGATCATGCGCGCCACCGATATCGTTTACGCCTTTCCCGCTTTGTTGCTGGCGATCATCTTGGCGGCGGCCCGCGGCTCGGGCTCCACAATCACCGCGATGAGCGCAATAGGTATCGCATCCATCCCGGCGTTCGCCCGGGTCTCGCGCGGGGCAGCTCTGCAGGTGCTCAGCCAGGACTTTATCGTGGCCGCCCGCAGCGCAGGCATCACCCCAGGTGGCATCGCCTGGCGGCATGTGCTGCCGAACATCACCCCGGTGGTGCTGGTTCAGGCCTCGGTCAGCTTCGGGCTGGCCATCTTGGCAGAGGCGTCGCTGAGTTATCTCGGCCTGGGTACTCCGCCCACCACACCAACCTGGGGGCGGATGATCTTCGACTCGCAGCCCTACCTCTACTCCGATCTCAACCTGGCGCTGTGGCCTGGCCTGTTCATCGCCATCGCCGTGCTCGGCTTCAACCTGCTCGGCGACGGCCTGCGAGAGCTGCTGGATCCCACCCTGCAGGACCTGGGCAGGTGACGACGATGACCGACGAGTTGCTGACGATCGACAAGCTGAGCGTGCGGTTCGCCGACAGCCGCAGCAACGCTCTCGACCAGATCAGCCTGCAGATCGGACGAGGCGAACGCGTCGGCCTGATCGGCGAATCCGGCTCCGGTAAGTCGGTGACCGCGCTCGCGGTCATGGGACTGCTCGCCGACGACGCGAAACTCAGCGGCTCGATCCGCTGGCAGGACAAAGAACTGCTCGGCATGCATGACGCGCAGTACTCGAGGCTGCGCGGCGAGCAGATGTCGATGGTCTTTCAAGAACCGATGACCGCGCTTGATCCAACCATGCGTACCGGACGCCAGGTCGCCGAGGTGCTCCGGCTACACGAGGGCGCGCCGACGGGTGCGGCCCGGGCCAGGGTGCTCGAGATGCTCGCAGGCGTCGGCATCGGCGATCCGCAGCGAGTGGCCGACAGCTTCCCGCATCAGCTCTCCGGAGGGCAGCGTCAGCGGGTGCTGATCGCCATGGCACTGATCAATACCCCCGACCTGCTGATCTGCGACGAACCGACCACCGCGCTAGATGTCACGGTGCAGGCCCGCGTCTTGGATTTGCTGCGCAGCGGACTCGACCAGGCGGGTTCGGCACTGCTGTTCATCAGCCACGATCTCGCCGTGGTGAGCCAGATGGTCGATCGCATCGCCGTGATCTACGACGGCAGGATCGTGGAGACCGGCAGCCGCAGCCAGATCCTGGAAAGCCCACGGCACCCCTACACAGCCGGTCTGATCGCCACTGCCGACCTGGCCGATGTGGCGCCCGGAGGACGCCTGCCCGTGCTCGACGACTTCTGGAAGAGGAGCGACGATGGGCATTGACGAGCCGATCTACCGGGTCCATGACCTGGTGCGGATCTTCAGCCATGGACCGCAACCGGTCACCGCCGTCGACCACGTCGACTTCGAGATACCCGCGGGCCAGCGGCTGGGCATCGTGGGGGAGTCCGGCTCGGGAAAGTCCACGCTGATCCGGATGATGGCGGGGCTCCGGCGTCCAACCGGCGGCGACATCGTCTTCGCCGGACGGTCGATCGTCGGACGCCGAGAGCCGGAGCTGGCCTGGCTGCGTCGCGGCGTCCAATTGGTCTTTCAGGATCCGCGTTCGTCGCTCGATCCCCGGATGAAGATCGCCGACATCATTGCGGAACCGCTCCGATCGAAGATCTGGCAGGGCACTCGCCGTGAAGTGGCCGGCCGGGTCGACGAGCTGATGACCCAGGTCGGCCTGGAACCCGCCGACCGCAACCGCTATCCGCATCAGTTCAGCGGAGGTCAGCGGCAGCGCATCGCGATCGCTCGGGCGTTGGCCCCGAACCCGCAGGTGCTCATAGCGGACGAGGCCGTCTCGGCGCTGGACGTCAGCGTCCGGGCCCAGGTCCTGAACCTCTTCGCCGATCTGGTCGCCGATCACGGGCTGACACTCATCTTCGTCAGCCACGATCTGTCGGTGGTTCGTCACATGTGCGACGCGGTGCTGGTCATGCAGGCGGGCCGCATCGTCGAAGGCGGGCCCATCGACGGGGTCTACTCCGACCCGCAGCAGCCCTACACGCGGCGGCTGCTTGCATCGATACCCCGACTGCGCCGCAACTGAACCAGCGCGGCTGAGGACGAACACCCAGGTGATGGCACAGTGAGCGCGGCATGCCGCGCCCCATCCGCACAATCTCCGATTCGCCGGCTGCCGGGGCAGGTCTCCTAGAATGGGTCGACGTGAAAGCCCTGCTGCTGGAGAACATCCATCCTGACGCCACCCGTATTCTCGCCGACGCCGGTTACGAGGTCGAGAATCGACGTGGCGCGCTCGGTGAGACCGAGTTGATCGACGCCCTCAAGGGCGTAAGTCTGCTGGGAATCCGATCGCGCACCCAAGTCACCGAGAGGGTGTTCTCGCAGGCCACCGACCTGGAGGCCGTCGGAGCGTTTTGCATCGGCACCAACCAGATCGATCTGGACGCCGGCGCCCGCGAAGGAATCGCCTGTTTCAACGCCCCGTACAGCAACACCCGAAGCGTCGTCGAGCTGGCGATGGCCGAGATCGTCGCCCTCGCCCGGCATTTGACCGACAAGAACAAGCAGATGCACGACGGCTTGTGGGACAAGTCGGCGGCCGGCTCGCATGAGATTCGCGGTCGTACGCTCGGCCTGGTCGGCTACGGGAATATCGGTTCGCAGCTGTCGGTGCTGGCGGAGGCCTTCGGTATGAAGGTGCTCTTCTACGATGTCGTCGACAAGCTGGCGCTGGGCAATGCGCAGCGCGTCGACAGCCTCGACGAGCTCCTGGCCCAGGCCGAGACCATCAGCGTGCATGTCGACGGGCGGGAGGAGAACGCCAAGTTGTTCGGCGCCGCCCAGTTCGCCAAGATGCGTCCGCGCTCGCTCTTCTTGAACCTCTCTCGCGGGTTCGTCTTCGATCCGGCCGCGCTGGCAAATGCGGTGCGCTCCGGCCACATCGCTGGTGCTGCGGTCGACGTCTACCCGACCGAGCCCCGGGCAGCGGGAGACCCGTTCACCAGTGAACTACAGGGCCTCCCGAACGTCATCCTCACCCCGCATGTCGGCGGATCGACGAAGGAAGCTCAGGTCGACATCGGGCGCTTCGTGGCGGGCAAGCTGCTCGACTATGTCGGCACCGGCTCAACCATCATGAGTGTGAACCTGCCACAGGTTCAGGTATCCACCCAGCAGGGCACCCGCGTGCTGCACATTCACCGTAATGTCCCCGGCGTGCTGGCTCAGCTCACTCGGGCGCTCAGCACACACGAGGCCAATATCGCCTTCCAGGCGTTGAATACCAACTCCGAGGTCGGCTATGTGGTCACCGATGTGACCTCTGCCCAGCCCGGCCTGGTGGAGGAACTCAAGCAGATTCCGGGAACCATCCGAGTCCGCCGACTCGGCTGAGGTTGTCGAATCTGAAAAGAAGCATGCCCGGTTGACGGCCGGTCCAGATTTCAGCGGGACCGGCCGGGCAGCGGCATGATGATGCCGGTGGTCTCCTCGTAGTCGTCGCCTGTCTGTTGCAGCCGGGCGACCAGTTCGTCATGCAGGAGCCCATTGGACGCGATCGCGCCCGGCCCATACGAGCCGCCATTGCCGTTCAGGTCGGTGAACCGGCCACCGGCCTCCCGGACGATGACATCCAGCGCGGCCTTGTCCCACAGGCTGAGCTCGGGTTCGGCGGCCGCGTCCACTGCCCCCTCGGCCACCAGCATGTAGCTCCAGAAATCGCCGAAGGCACGGGTCCGGCCTGCATCGCGCAGCAGATCGACGAAGCCCTGCCCGCGTCCGGAGGTGATCCACCCGCCCAGCGACGAATATGAGACGAATGCATCGGGGACCGACTTCACGCTCGAGACGCTGATCCGTTGCGCCTTCATCAGGGTCTTGCCGGTGAAGGCGCCATCGCCCTCGGCCGCCCACCAGCGTCGTCCCAGCAGGGGAGCGCTGACCACTGCCGCACGCACCACACCGTCCACCATCAATCCGATCAGCGTTGCCCAGACCGGCACCCCGCGCACATAGTTCGCGGTTCCGTCGATCGGATCGATGATCCACTGCCGGGGCCCGTAGCCGGTGTCCGGCAGTTCTTCACCCAGCACGGCGTCGCGGGGTCGTGCAGTGGCCAGCAGCTTGCGGAGTGCCTCTTCCACGGCACGGTCGGCGTCGGAGACCGCGGTGTGATCGGGCTTGGCCTCTATGAGCAGATCTTGTGCCTTGAACCGAGACTCTGTGATGGAGTCGGCGTTGTCGGCCAGCATGTGGGCCAATCGCAGATCGTCGATATAGGAAGCCATGCCTCCACGTTATCGGGATTCCCCGCTTCCAGGCTCGCTGACCGCGCCGATAATCCGCCGAAACGACGCCAGTCGGCCCGCATCGAGTTCGCCACGGGCCAGTGCCTCGTCGAGCGCGCATTCCGGCTCGTCGCTGGTATGCCGACAGCCGCGCGGGCAGTCTTGGGTGACGTCGCTGAGATCGCCGAAAGCGCCGAGTACCGATTGCGCAGTGACGTGACTGAGCCCGAAACTGCGCACGCCAGGGGTATCGATCACCCAGCCGCTGCCGGTGGGCAACCGCAGAGCGATTGCCGAGGTCGACGTGTGGCGGCCACGTCCGGTGACCTCGTTGACCTCCCCGATCGAGCGCTGGGCCTCGGGCACCAGCCGGTTGATGAGCGTCGACTTGCCCACCCCCGAGTGACCGACCAACACGGTGACGTGGCCGTCGAGCAGGTCATCGGCCTCGGTCAGGTCGGAACCGGGCTGAGTGACCACGATCGGCAC
The DNA here is from genome assembly GCF_032229645.1 of Brooklawnia sp. Classification (NCBI taxonomy): domain Bacteria; kingdom Bacillati; phylum Actinomycetota; class Actinomycetes; order Propionibacteriales; family Propionibacteriaceae; genus Brooklawnia; species Brooklawnia sp. The sequence continues at coordinate 6,283 of NZ_JAVTWX010000025.1, read as the reverse complement.
ATCCAGCGGACGATAGAGCGCGACGATCTCATCCGGAGCGGCGAGATCGGACTTGGTCAGGCAGATGATCGGCGTGATGGACGCGTCGTAGGCGGCCACCAGGATCCGATCGATCATGCCCGTGCGCGGCGGCGGATCGGCCAGCGCGCAGACGATCATCAACTGGTCGGCGTTGGCCACCAGCGGCCGCTCACTCGGGTCGTTGTCGTCCGCCGTGCGGCGCAACACGGTGGCGCGGGGAGTCGCCTCGACGATGCGCGCCAGGGTGCCTTCCGCGCCGCTGGTGTCCCCGACGATCCGCACCACGTCTCCGACGATGACGCCCTTGCGGCCCAGCTGGCGCGCCTTCGCTGCGCTGACCATCTGGCCGCCGTCGAGCATCTGGCAGCGGAAGCGCCCGCGGTCGACCGTGATGACGCGGCCGAGCTCGGCCTTCGAATAATCGGGCCGATCCTTGGTGCGGGGCCGGGTACGCCTGGCCGGACGGTCGAAGCTATCGGGGTCGATGTCGGCGTAGCTGTCCGCGAGTTTGCGGCTCACTGCCGCTCCCGGACCTGATCGAGCATCTGCCGCCAGCGGACGGGGAAATCCGGCATCGTCTTGGACACCGAGCCGATGTCGTCCAGCTGGATACCGGGCACCACCACTCCGATCAGTGCGGCCAGCTGCGCCAGCCGATGGTCGGCGTAGGCGCGCAGCATCCGGGTGGGGGCCAATCCTTCGCCCCGGCCCCCCGCACCCTGAATGACCAGTCCATCAGCGGTCTGCCGGACATCGATCCCCACGCTGGCCAACTCGGCCTCGATCGCAGCGAGCCGGTCGGTCTCGTGTCCGCGAATATGTGCCACACCGCTGATCGCCGTCGCGCCTGACGCGAAAGCGGCCAGCCCGGCGATCACCGGCGTGAGCTCGCTCGCCTCGTGAAGATCGATCTCAGCCCCCCGCAACCCGCCGCGGGCTCTCGCCGTCAGACCCGCCTCGGTCAGCTCCGTGGATGCCCCCATCTGCTGCAGCACCTCCACGATCACGACACCGGGCTGCGCGGTGCGTTGCGGCCAGCCGGGCACGGTGACCTCGCCGCCGCTGAGCACGCCGGCGGCCAAGAAGACCGAAGCATTGGTTAGATCGGGTTCGATGATCTGGTCACGGGCAGCGATCGGGCCCGGTGCCACCAGCCAGCGCCCGGATTCGCTGTCATCGACCCGAACGCCGCGCTCGCGCAGCATGGCCACCGTCATCTCGATGTGCGGCAGCGAAGGAACCGTGGAGCCGGTGTGGATCAGGTCGATGCCTTGGGGCAGCCGGGCCGCGCTGAGCAGCAGCGCCGAGATGAACTGGCTCGAGCTTGCCGAATCGATGCGGACGACGGGCCCGCCCAGGCGGACGGGGGAGCCCATGGTGAACGGCAGCGCGTCCGAGTCGACTTCGACGCCGAGTTGGCGAAGACCATCCAGCAGCGGTCCCATCGGACGATCCGCCGCGCGCGCATCGCCGAAGAAACGAGTCCGGCCGCCCGCCAACGCGGCGAGCGGGGGAACGAAGCGCATCACCGTACCGGCCAGCCCGCAGTCGATGCCGTCAGGAACCGGCGCGAGGCGCTCGGGGGGCGTCACCTGTACGGCCGGTTCAGTGGCGCCGGGCAGATCGTCGATTCGAACCGAGAGCGCACGTAGTGCGGCGATCATCAGATCGGTGTCTCGCGCACTCAACACGCCGGTCAACCTGCTCGGTGCGTCGGCCAATGCCGCCAAGACCAGGGCCCGATTCGATTCGGACTTGGAGCCGGGCACGGCAACGACAGCCCGCAACGGGCCGCGCGAAACGGGGGCCGTCCAGGCGCCTTCGGTGCTCAGCGGACGGCGTCCTTCACCTGGGCCTTGAGCTCTTTCGCTGCCTGCTGTGCCTGAGCCTTGGCCTTCGTGGCCTGTGTCTTCGCCTTCTTCTGGGCCCGCTTGAGATCCTTCCCGACGGCGTCGGCACGCTGCTCGACGACCTTGCGGCTCTGCTCGGCATGCTGTCCGGCGGCCTTGCGCGATTGTTGGGCCTTCCAGGCCAGTCCCGGACGTCCGGCCGTGTCCTGAGTGGCGACCAAGGTCCCTCCCAGGAGCGCCAGCTTGCTGAACAGGGTGGAGCGGTCGCCGTCGCTGGCCGCAGTGATGACCTGAGGCGCGAAAGCGGCCGCCAAGAGTGCTGCACCCGGACGACGAGCAATTCCGGTGGCGTAGGCGACACCGCCAACGATCTGAGCCACCCCGAGGACCCTCGTCCAGACGCGGGCGTCCGTGGGTACCTTGTCGGCTACTCCGGGAGGCAGCATCGACTGAGCCATCGGCACACAGAAGTCGATCGGTCCTGCTATCTCAGCGGACTTCTTGTCGGGCTTGGTAACCATCTGGTAGCCGTCGGCGACGAAGTAACTGGAGAACAACGCGCGGCCGGCGAAACGCAACAATGACATAGTCCATTACTACCTTGTCTTCGCCGCCCAGGCACGCCTGGCGAGCAATTGCATCAGGGAATACCTGGATGACCGGTGGCGTTTCAGACAACATGTCGATGAGATTGCAGGATCGCACGGGTGAACGCCTCGCCCGAACTTCTGGCGGGTACTGCCCGCTCCTGCGTGATTCGGTAGTGTTGGACTCGATGATCACTCCCAGTACCGATACCCGCCAGGTCGAGTCCGAAGATGAGCGCGCCGCTCGATTCGAGCGCGACGCGATGGGCTACATCGACCAGCTTTACGGTGTCGCGCTGCGGATGACGCGCAATCCGGCCGATGCCGAGGATGTCGTCCAGGAGACCTATACCAAAGCGTTCAGTTCGTTCGAGCAGTTCACTCCTGGCACGAATCTCAAGGCGTGGCTCTACCGAATCCTCACAAACACGTACATCAATTCTTATCGCAAGAGTCAGCGCCAGCCTCAGACAAGCGGCTCGGCCGATGTTGAGGACTGGCAGTTGGCCCGCGCCGCGTCGCACACCTCCGGAGGGTTGCCGTCGGCTGAGCGCGAGGCAATGGATCGGATGCCCGATCCATTGGTCACGCAGGCCCTGGAGTCGCTGTCTCCCGATTTTCGTGAGGTTGTCCTGCTGGCTGACGTCGACGGCTTCTCCTATAAGGAGATTGCGGAGATCATGGGCACTCCGATCGGCACTGTGATGTCGCGGCTCAATCGCGCGCGCGGCCAGCTCAGAGCAAAGCTGGGTGATTATGCCGCAACGATGGGTATCGGTCAGGAGCGAAGCGATGACTGAGAATCCTGAGGTGGTTCCGGAGGATCCGTGTACCTTTGCCATGCGCAGCGTACACGCCTTTCTGCATGGCGAGTTGCCGGAATCGACCGCCGATCAGATCCGGCATCACCTGATGGCCTGCGAGAAGTGCATGGACAACTTCGACGCCGAGCAGTTCATTTCGGCGCTGCTGCGGCGTTGTTACGGCCCGGCTGTGGCCCCATCCGGCCTGCGAGTGCGTGTCTCGCAGCTCACCATCCACGTGAGCGGCGAGCAGCTGAACGATTGAGACGTGCGGCTCGCGCCAATTCATCGTCGGGCCCATAGACAAGAATATCGACCCGTGACTTCTCAACAGTCAGGGCCGATATCTCGTTTCGGTACGGTGCTCAGGCGTTGGGACGCTTGCCGTGATTTGCACCCTTCTTGCGACGATCGCGACGCTTGCGGCCACCTTTTCCCATGATTGAGACCTCCAGATTTCGGGCGTGTGCGCTGAACGCGCAATTCACTATCTTGCCAAAACGTAGCAGTGAACCCCAAACCGGGGTGCTCGCCCGCCCAGCTGTGGGCTCGTGCATGCGGGCGCGTTTCTAGCCCACTCCCGGGTCAGCGGCCGACCAACGCCACAAGGTGGGAGCAACGCTGGACGACACCTGATCGCCGTCTATGGTGGAGTCCATGCGGCGTCTGTCTGAGGTGATGAACACCCACTGTGGACTCGACGAGGCAGATAAGGGATGGCTCCTCTCGCTGATTCGGGAATGGCATCTTTTTGCCGACACGAGCTTTTCCGATCTGGTCTTGTGGCTTCCCGATCGTGACGACGAGAACGTCTTCTGGGCCGGCGCTCAGATCCGGCCGACGACCGGCCCGACGGCGCTCGAGGACGATGTGGTGGGAGAGGACATCCGCTACGAATACGACTCGATGGTGACGGCGGCGTTCCTCGGCCGCGAGATCATGGAGACCAGCGACAACAATCTGAACGCAGGAATCCCGGTTGACACCTTGGTCATTCCGGTGATCCGCCACGACCAGTGCATCGCGGTGATCGAGCGGCACACCAATCGGATGGGTGTACGTGCCCCCGGCGCTTTGGAAGACACCTATCTGGCAATCGCCGATGTGCTCAGCAAGATGCTCTGGTGTGGCCAGTTCCCGATGAATCCGCCCAGCGACCCGACGGCAAGCCCCCGGGTAGGGGATGGCCTGATGTGGGTCGACCCCGACTGCATCGTGCGATACTGCACTCCCAATGCGACCAGCTGCATCCGCAAGCTGGGCGCCACCGGGGATCTCGAGGGCGAAGACATCCGAGATCTGCTGCCGGCAGTGACCCTTGACTACGAGTGCCAGCACGGAGCGGTAGGGTCGGGTCTGCTGCCCGGAACAGCCTGGGAGGTGACGGTCGAGGACTCGCAGGCCAGCGTCCGGCTGCGGATCTTGCCGCTGACTGAGGACGGAATCTGGATTGCCACCGTGGTGCTCTGCCGCGACATCACCGTGCTGCGGGAGAGAGAGCGCCAGCTGGTGACCAAAGATGCCACCATCAGAGAGATCCACCACCGGGTGAAGAACAACCTGCAGACAGTGGCGGCGCTGCTTCGCCTGCAATCGCGCCGGATGAGCAGTCCGGAGGGACGCGATGCTCTGCGCGACGCGCAACGGCGCGTCCAGTCGATCGCCGCCGTACACGAGATCTTGTCTCAGGGCTTCGACGAGGCGGTGCCGTTCGATCAGATCGCCGACCGCATCCTGCTGATGGTGGGAGACGTGGCCTCAGCGGCAGGTCAGGTGGGTGCCGGTCGTGAGGGTAGCTTCGGATCGATCCCCGGCGACATCGCGACCTCACTGTCGCTGGTGATGACCGAGCTTTGCCAAAACGCCATCGAGCATGGCCTACTGTCGAGCAACGGTACGGTGATCGTGCATGCGGTGCATGAGGGCGACCATCTGATTCTCGAGGTGATCGACGACGGCGCAGGCCTGCCCGACAATTTCGATCTGACCTCGGCGAGCAGCCTGGGCCTGTCAATCGTGACGACCCTGATAAACGATCTCGGCGGCAGCTTCTCGCTGCGCAACAACGATGACCAGGGGTCGACTGCGCGGGTCGAGCTGGACCTGCCGACCGAACAGCTGGAGTTGTGACCTTGTCGGGATTAGCCGACCGGTTCCTCGCACGTCTTCTGGCCAGTCTCCAAGCGGCCTCGCCGCAGCTGGACGACCGGTTGATCTGGGTGATCGTGGCGTCCGGCGTTGTGGTGCTGAGCCCGCTGTGGCGCTGGGTGCGTCCGGTGGTCACCGTCATTCACGAGCTGGGGCATGCAGCAGTCGGTGCCGCCTGTGGTCGGCGCTTCCGCGGGTTCATCGTCAGCCCGGATATGTCGGGTCATGCCATCACCAGCGGACGAGCTCGCGGACCGGGAATGGTGCTGACTGTCGCCGCAGGCTATCCGATGCCGGGCCTGGTGGGGGCGGTGCTGATCTGGGCGGCCGTCGCCGGACGCGCTGATCTGGTGTTGCTGGCGAGCATGGTTGCACTGATGGTCGCTTTGGTGAAGTCGCGTTCGCTGTTCACCGTGCTCACGGTGACGATCCTGCTGGCTGTCAGCGTCGCCCTTTGGTGGCGCGGCGATGCCACCTGGAATGCTGCCGCGGTCTGCAGCGTGGGAGTGGTCGTGCTGTTGGGCGCCTGGCGGCATCTGATCGCGGTCGCCGGTACCAGGGATCCCAGACAAGACACCGGCACACTCGCCCGGTTGACCCGGCTGCCTGCCGCGTTGTGGACGCTGCTGTTCGCAGTGGCTCTTGCTGGCTGTAGCTGGTGGGCGGGCAGCGTGATGCTCGCTGCTTGGTGGTGAAGTCGCTGTTTGGTGGTGAAGCCGCTGCCTGAAACTGCAGGTGCTGCCGAAGCGTTCGGCCTCGATGCTTCCGGCTACCGGGAGTAGCAGCTACTAGCGAACATCCGGTAGCCGCTGCCGATTCCGGTAGCTGCTGTGGGGGATCCGGACGGATCGGTAGCCGCTGCTGTTTTCGGTAG
>NZ_JAVTWX010000024.1:0-3025 GCF_032229645.1 Brooklawnia sp. | reverse complement strand
TTGGAGGCACGCACTCACTCAGGTCCGTCATACACCACTCTGCTGGACTCCACTGTCGGTGGTGCTGGATAGCCTCTCGGGCCATGAGGATCACTTCGTCCCGTCAGCGCAATGCAGTCTCTGAAGGCATGGCCCTCGGCCTGCTCATGTGTGGTCGTCATTCCTTGCCGTGGAACAAGGTTGGCATCGATCTGGCCTTTGAGGGCGCCTGGCGGTCGTGGCAGTACCGCAGCCGCTTCCCGCAGGTCAACACCGACATCGCTCATGGCTCCGACGGCGTCTGGGTGGTGACTCGGGCAGACGAGCGGAAGCACACGACGAACTTCTTCTGGGACACTAGTGGGCGCGAGATCGCCATCTACGCCCGACCCACATGGGTCGAGGAGGATGTCGATCCCGACGAGGCCGCTGGTTTGATCGACGGCGATGTACCTGCGGAGGGCTGGCGCGAGCTGGCGGCGGACTTCCTCAGACGCTTCGAAAGGTGAACTGCAGCGCGCCGCATCTTGATTCGCGGGGCTAGCGGGCTGAAGCGGCGCGATGCGCCGATGTGTCAGCGCCCACTTCTACAGTGATCTCGTGAACAACCCGCAGGCCATTGAGGCGCTCAAGGCCCTCAAAGTGCAGGCCGAGACCGATCCGCAGGTCCAGGTGTACTCGCCTGAACGCAAGGCGTGGTCGGCAATAGCCATGAGCGTGCTGGAGCGCACCTTGGGGCCGACCGCACAACATCACCCAGAGGTTCAAGAACATCACGTACTCGCCCCCCGTCGGCCCCCGATCAACCAGCGCGCCGCGCGACGACTCAGCGCGTCGGGCCGAGTACTTCAGGAACGGCATGGCAACTGCCGCGGCGATCCTCGGGGCTGCGGTGTTCGACCTCGAACTCGACCTGTCACCAGAGCCGGAGTCGAGCAGACTTCGACCAGGGACTCTGGGACCACGTCAAGCACTCGGTCGAGGAGGAAACGCTGGGGCCAGGTCGCCTCTGCGGCAGCGATCTATGTTGAGGACAAGGTACGGCGCTGGGCCGGTAGCCCGACCGGCAAGGACGGCAACAAGCTGGTCGGCAAGGACCTCTTCCTGAAGGCCCTCGACGCCAACGGCCCGCTACCTCTGGGCAGCCAGGCGAACGAGACCGACGGCTGGCGCATGCTCGGTTCAGGAATGATAGCCGCTCTTGGCAACGTCGACCGGCACAACATCCAGACCCGAGACGATTTGCGCCGCTACGCCATGGGCGTCGTCGGTCTGGCGAGTTTGCTGCTGACGCAGATCAGGTACCAGCATCCGGAAGCCGTTTCCTGAGCCCAGCTCATGACGTTGCCGGTCGGACGGGCTCCCAGACTCCTGTATTGGGTTGCGCCCGCACGCCCATGCCGGTAGGTGCCCGTGCGACTCCCTTGACGTGATCTGCGGACTGTGACTGCGCCTTCGTGGGAGCCTTGGCGCGTGACGCTCGTGATAGCAGTGCACAACCGAAGATGCCTTTGGGTGGTCGCCGATCGACGTCTGTCCTACGCGGATGGACGGCCGCCGATCGACAACGCGGTCAAGCTCATGTCGCTTCAGACTGAGGACGGCTTCGGAGTGCTGACGTATGCAGGACTCGGCATGACCGCCAGAGGCACACAACCGTCCGAGTGGTTGAGGTCCATCTTCCTCGGCCGCACTGGACGGTTCGAGGCCGGGCTTCAGATGCTCGCCGAGATCGCGGTGACCGAACTACCACGGCACCTGCGGAAGATGCCGGACGCAGGACACGTCATCATCGCAGAGGCGTTCGTCGATGGGGAGCCACGGCGGTATACGATCACGACCGACATCGATCCAGTGACCGGCGATCCGGCAGTTGAGTTTTCCCGACTGACAATCTTTGGCACGCCGGAATCACCGGTGCATAGGCTCGCTCTCGCCGGCTCAGGCGGCTACTACCTGGAAGCTCACGCCGATGGTTGGGATCGTCGGCTCCTTCATCTCGTGAAAGCTCACGAGCGGGGACGCGTTGACACTGTCGCGGTGGCCGACCATCTTGCGGTGATCAATCACCGGGTCCACCAGCAGTTGCGTGACGGAACCGTCGGGCCGGACTGCATCGTTGCCTGGCAGTGCCGGGATGGCACCGGCGAGTCACAGTTCTACGCAGGTGTGACTCGCACGGATCGCGAGGATGACGAGGATGTGCCCGAGATAGCGAATGGCGAGGACATTCCGGCCATCGGTCGGATTCTCTTCGATGAGGTCACCCGACTGACCGCCAACGAGGTCGGCACTCCGGTGCCAAACGATCTAGGCATGGAACTGACCCTGTATGGCATCCCTGCCGATGAGATCCATCGCAGGATCAACGAGCTTCCGCACAAGCCGGACGACAGGCTCCGCTAGCCAGCTGTGGGGGATCTCCGATGCCGAACTGACCGACTACGCCCAACTCATCAGCGAGGGCACCCGCATCAAGATGCAGGTCGGCAGGTAGCAGAAGGTCTGCGGCGTGGCGTACGGGGAAGGTCACCACGCCCCAGATCAACCAACGCGGCAGAGCCGCGACGGTGAGCACCGGCCGGGAGATGGACTCTCGGCCGGTTTCTCATGTCTGAAGGGCTCGCCCATGGCGACCACCGTCACCGACTGCACGCCGCGTGTCTGACCTACGTGCCTCGCTTTGCCACAACAATTGCCGTCTCGTCAGCCTGCGGGTCGAGCACACCGACGCCGCAGACGTCACCGTCGGCGCGGTTTCGTGCGGACCCTCCGGCGGACCGCAGCGTGCCGCCGGTCACGAGCACTGCGCTGCGCACGGCGCTGGCGCTGACGCCCAACTGCACCGCCACCTGGGCGAGGCTTCGGCCGCTGTCGTACAGGTGGCGAGCTTCTTCACGAGTGGAGGCGGCGAGTGGCTGGCTGCGCACCTTGATTCCGGCACTAGCCACGATCTGGGTGATGGTGGTCCGGTGGACTCCGAAGCGTTCGGCGATCTGCTTCACGGGCATCCCGGATGCGTAGGCGTCGACGAGCTTTTGACGTT
>NZ_JAVTWX010000023.1:16629-17704 GCF_032229645.1 Brooklawnia sp. | reverse complement strand
CGCGCGGCGCGGGCGCCGTCGATTCGCGGACGACGAGTGATGTTGCGAGTTGCACATGCCCAGTGACCGGAGGCGTGCCGCGTAGGGCCCCCACGCAGGTGCGCATCGCCAATGCTCCCATCTCGACCAGCGGCTGACGCACCGTGGTCAGTGGGGGCGCCGACACAGCAGCGGCAATGGTGTCATCGAATCCGACAACCGACAAGTCTGTCGGCACTGTGCGCCCGGATAGCCGGGCGGCCTCGAGAACACCGCACGCCACCATGTCGTTGGCCGCGAACACCGCAGTTGGTGCTCCCTCGCCGGAAAGCAAGTCGCGTGCAGCGAGGCCATCGGCGACGCCGAAGAATCCCGGCCGCACGAGCGCCTGGTCGAACGGAATGTCGTGACTCTCCAGCGCGCTGCGATAGCCGGCCAGCCGCTCGGCGCCCGGCTCAGACTCCGGTGGCGCCCCAAGGAATGCGATGCGCCGATGTCCCAGCTCGATGAGATGCTCGGTCGCTTGAAACCCGCCCCGCCAGTTCGTTGCTCCCACACTCAGCGCGCCCTCGGGTATGCCGACGAGGGGGTCAACCACGATCAGCGGAGCGTTGGCTGCCTGCGCCACCCGAAGGTGGGCCTTGGTCGCCGGCGTCGTGATGAGGACGAAGGCCCCGGCGCCTCGCTCGACACCCTGACGAATCCAACCCGGGGATGAAGGCAATGGCTGCCCATCGCCATGCGCGGCCACATGCTGGAAGACACTGCAAACCGCACCGAGGGCCTGCGCCTCGGCGAGCAGGCCATCGAGCACCAAGCCCATGTAGGGGTTCACGAAACTCGTCAGTGCCACCCACACGTGTGGCCCCGACCCGGCCGGCGTCCGGGCAGGAGGCACGTATCCGAGTTCGGCCGCCTGGGCAAGGACCCGCTCACGAGTTTCAGCCGCCACGTCTTCGCGGCCGTTGAACGCCTTGGAGGCAGTGGCCTTCGACACGCCCGCCGCACGAGCGACGTCGGCAAGGGTCGTGGAGCGGCCGTCTTTCACATCGTCAGCCTACTACATCCGAAACGTTTCGCTAGATCGCACTTCATC
>NZ_JAVTWX010000023.1:4508-16529 GCF_032229645.1 Brooklawnia sp. | reverse complement strand
GGCTAGACTCACTGTCGAAACTACCGAAATCGTTTCGTCACAGTTCAGTGAGGACCTGATGGCACAGATCACGAACCCGGTCATTCCGGGCATGGCCCCCGATCCGTCGATCATTCGAGTCGGGGGTGACTACTACATCGCCACATCGACGTTCCATTGGACGCCCGCCGTGCAGCTCTTCCATTCCCGCGACCTGGCCAACTGGCGCCTGATCGGCTACGGGCTCGAGAATTCCGCGCTCGATCTGCGAGGCACGAACACACCTGCCGGTATCTGGGCACCGCACCTGTCGTACGACGAGCCCACTGGGCGCTTCTGGATCGCCTATTCTCACATGCTCAACATGGCCGGACGCGAGTTCTGCGCCGACTCCTTCGCCATCTGGGCCGATAACATCGCGGGACCGTGGTCGGACCCCATCTACCTGACCTCGATCGGCTTCGACCCGGCCCTCTTCCATGACGAGGACGGCAGGCACTACGCGACTATTCTCGAATGGGAGTCACGCGAGGGCTACCGGCACCCCGGTCACATCGTCGTGGCCGAGATCGACCTCGAAGCCGGCGGCATCATCGGCGACTGGCATCGCGTCACCCAGGGCTTCACTACCCGCGGCGCGGCCGAGGCACCTCAGCTGTATCGGCATGATGACTACTACTATCTACTGATCGCGGCAGGCGGAACCGGCTATGCCCACGGGGTCGAGATCGGACGCTCCCGCGACGTCCTCGGACCCTATGAGCCTCATCCGTCGGGCGAGCCGATCATCACATCAGCACCTCAGCATCTTTTCTCGCTGGGCGATCCGGATGCCGGGCAATTCCAGATGCTCAACCCCGATTCGCCGATGCAGAAGTCGGGGCACGGTTCACTGGTAGAGACCGAGGCCGGTGAGTGGTACGTCGCCCACCTGATGTCGCGTCCGCTGCCCGGCACCACGCTCAACCCTCTCGGACGCGAAACCTCGCTGCAACAAGTCGCCTGGACCGACGACGGCTGGCTCGCGATGGCCGACGGATCCAACCTGGCCAAACTGGTCGTCCCCGCACCGGCCGGTGTCACGCCGGAACCGTACCAGGGTTTCGATATCACCGACACCTTCGACACCGACACCTGGGATGCGAGGTTCATGACTCCATACCGGCGCCAGGACCCCACCTGGGTCACGATGCACGAGCGGCCCGGGTATTTGCGGATCCATGGCGGCGAATCGCTCTTCTCGCGGATGAGCCCCTCGATCATGGCAACCCGCGCGACATCGTTCGAGTTCGACGTCAAGACGGCAATCGAGTTTCATCCCCACCACTATTCAGAGTCCGCGGGTCTCGGTCTCTACTACGACTCGGATAACTGGCTATATGCGCGCCTTTACCACTCGGAGTCACTCGGATCAACGGCGCTCGGGGTACTTCAGGCCCGGCACGGGGAACGCATCGAACACATCCATCACAAGGTCCCAGTCCCCGCCGGGACCACCGAATTAAACATCGACTACCGATCGGGTCGGGCGGATATCTACTACCGGACCGGAGAGTCGGCCGGGTGGTCATCCCTGTTGACCGAAATCGATGTCTCCTATCTGTCGGACGAAGGAGTCAACGGCTCACCGGGCGAAATCGGCGGATTCACCGGCCTATTCGCCTTCATCGGTGCCGTCGACTCGCATCAACGAACGTCGTTCGCGGATTTCGCGCATTATTACGTCACAAACCAGGAAGCAAGGTAACGAAATGCAGTCCACCTCAGAATCAACCGCAGGCAGGCAAGCAGTTGTTCCGTTGCGACGCCTGCTGCCTGGGCTGGTGATCGGCCCGGCATCGTGGCTCGGGCCCTACATCGCCTCAGTGAGCCTCTTCCTGCCCGCGATGATCGCGATGCTCGACGAGGACCACAAGATCGAACTGGTGGCCACCTTCGCCACCGCCGCCATGATCGTCGCAGCCATCTCCAACATGATCGCCGGTGCGCTGTCCGACCGCACCAAGACCAGGTGGGGCAAACGAACACCCTGGCTGGTGATCGGCGGATTCGCCTTCATGCTTGCCATGATCAGCGCTTCACTGGCACCCAACGTGCCGATCCTGTTCGCCGCATGGCTCTTCGGCCAGGTGGCACTGAACTTCATCGTCGCCCCAATGGTCGCCTGGATAGACATGGCACCCGAAGGCAAGAAGGCGACAGCGTCTTCGGTGTACGGCGGACTGGGTATGGCGCTGGGCAACAACGGCTTCAACATCGTGGCCGCGATGCTCCTCGGACAGTTCCGCTTGGGCTTCGCGATCTTCGGATCGATCACGTTCATCGGAACGCTCATCGCTGCGATCATCGTCCGGGAGCCGTCGAACCTGGACGAACAGTTCACCTCGGCCTCGTCCGCGACGAAGCAACGGATCTCCCTGAAATCGTTGAAGACGGTCTTCCCCGCCTGGCGGATCGGCAGAGACTACTACCTCGCCCTGATGGGCAAGCTGTGCCAGGGCATCGGCAACTTCGCCGTGATGGGGTATCTGCTCTATATCATGACAGATTTCATGGGGCTGACAACCGACGAATCCACATTCCCCATTCAGCTGATCAACACCATCATGTTGGTCTTCGGGATTGCGATGGGCTTTCTTGCAGGCCCGCTCTCCGACCGCTTCAACCTGCTCAAATGGCCGATCGCATTTTCGGCGTTGCTCCTTGGAATCGGCGCCTTGGGCATGTTCTTCCTCCGGGATAATGGCGGAATCATCGTCTACGGTGTTTCCGCCGGGCTCGGCATGGGGCTGTGGAATTCGCTCGACAATTATCTGAATCTCAGAGTCATCCCGGACAAGTCGCGTGTCGCATTCTTCCTCGGCGTCTATAACCTCGGCAATACCCTCACCCAGGCGATCGCGCCGGTACTGGCAGCTGTCGCGATCGGGATCTTCGGGTTCTCCTCGATCTTCCTGATGTCTTTCGTGTTTGCAATCATCGGAGGGGTGCTGATTGCGGCAATCCGCAGCGTCCGCAGATAGTCTCGCGGGCCCGCCATCGGGGCAACCCATCCAATGAACAATCGTGCTGCTTGGCTGACCGGATCCGGCCGGCAAAGCAGCACGTTCTGTTCCACCGCACCGGACGCCGGCTCTGCCGATCCCACCGCCCGCCAAGCCCCGGGCGGGCGTAGTCGCACTGTCGCTCATCCCTGACCATTCCCCGCCAACCGCCGGTCACCGATCCTGGCTCACGCAAATTTTCTGGAACGCTTGCCGCGCGGCCGATTCTGGGCGTAGTTTCCCTCCTAGCGACAACGTTGTAGCACGGCCTGGACACAGGCGAGTCGCACCGCAGTAAGCATCTTCACCCCAGACAAGGAACGTCCCAATGTCGGATAACGTCGTTACACAAAAAAGTTCGGGAGCCAACTCGCTGGTCATCCGAAGTGCGATTGTCGCATCAATCGGCGGGCTGATCTTCGGCTTCGATACCGCAGTCATTTCGGGCACAACCACCTCCTTGGAGCGGGTCTATGATCTCTCCTCCAGCGGGCTGGGCTTCACGGTCGCGATCGCGACTATCGGCACCATCATCGGCGCCATGTTCTCAGGGCAACTCGCCGACAAGTACGGCCGCCACCTGATGCTCTTCATCATCGGTGGTTTCTACCTCGTCGGCGCACTGGGCACCGCATTCGCTCCTGAGGCGGCATTCGGGCACAACGTGTTCATGCTCTTCCGTTTCCTCGGCGGCATCGGCGTCGGCATGTCGAGTGTTTGCGCGCCGATCTACACCGCCGAGATCGCACCGCCCGCCCAGCGTGGACGCCTGGTCGGCCTCGTCCAGTTCAATATCGTGCTCGGCATCCTGCTCGCCTACCTGAGCAACTTCATCATCCGCCAGATCGTCTCCGAGGAGAATGCCTGGCGCTGGATGCTCGGCGTGATGGCCTTCCCGGCGATCATCTTCGTCCTGCTGCTGTTCACCGTGCCGGAGACACCACGCTGGCTGATGGCCCATGGACGCGAGGACGAGGGCATCCGGATCAGCCGCAGTCTGTGCCGCACCCAGGAGGAGTCGGACCTTCAGATCGCCGAGATTCGCGCTCAGCTCGCCCAGGACGCCGAGAGCCGCGCCACCAAGGTGCCGTTCTTCACCAAGCGCTACCGCAAGGTGATCCTGATGGCCTTCGCGATCGCGATGTTCAATCAGCTCTCCGGCGTAAACGCGATCCTCTACTACGCACCGGTCGTCATGCAGCAGGCCGGGGCTTCTGACAACGCCTCTTACCTGATGAGTGTCGCGGTGGGCTTCATGAACCTGATCGCCACGATGACCGCGCTCACCGTCATCGATCGCATCGGGCGCCGCTCGCTGATGATCGTGGGGTCGATCGGATACCTGATCAGCCTGGGCTTCCTGGCCATCGTCATGTTCAGGTTCCAGGGCCACTACAACTCGACCTCGTCGGTCCTGGTGCTGGTCGGTCTGCTGCTCTTCATCGCCGCGCACGCCTTCGGGCAGGGCTCGGTCATCTGGGTCTTCATTTCAGAGATCTTCCCCAACCGTGTTCGCGGTCGCGGACAATCGTTCGGCAGCCTGACCCACTGGACATTCGCCGCCTTGACCACCTACGCGTTCCCGCCGGTCATCGATATGCTGGGTGGCGGCGTCGCCTTCGCCATCTTCTTCGTCTTCATGTGCGGTCAGCTGCTCTGGGTGCTGAAGATCATGCCGGAGACCAAGGGAGTGCCTCTGGAGGAGATGGCGGACAAGCTCGGCATCGAGCAATAGCCGGCCCTTGACTTAAGGAGTGTCATGAACAACTCACCCACCGAACCCGCGTCAACCACCCGCTCCGAAACCCCGGTGCTGTGTCTGGGAGAAGCGCTCGTCGACATCATCATCCGCAACGGGCAGGTTCAGGCCGAGCACGTCGGCGGCAGTCCGCTCAACGTCGCCTGCGGCCTGACCGGGCTGGGACACAGCGCCTTGATCGCCTCGTGGTGGGGCAATGACGAACGCGGCAATGCCATCGAAGCCCATGCGACCGCGCACACGGTGGGCATCGTGCCGGGCAGCAACAAGGCCGAGCACACCGCCATCGCCAATGCACATCTGGACGAGCTGGGCCGCGCCACCTACGACTTCGATCTCACCTGGGACATCCCGACGCTGCCGCCGCCGGGCTCGCTGTCCCACCTGCACACCGGCAGCTTCGCCGCCACCCTCGATCCGGGTGGTTCGAAGGTGCTGGCCGCAGTGAAGAAGATGGCCATCGCGGGTACCGTCAGCTACGACCCGAATGTGCGGCCGGCGCTGATGGAATCGCCCCAGAAGGTGATCGGACGCGTTGAGGAGATCGTCGGGTTGTCGGATGTCGTGAAGGCCAGCGACGAGGACCTCGCGTGGCTCTACGGCGAGGACACCCCGGTCGAGGAGATCATGCGCAAGTGGATCAAGCTGGGTCCGGGTCTGGTGGTGGTCACCCGTGGCCCCTGGGGAGCCTATGCCCTGCTGTCGGGTGACCGGGACATGCTGGTGATCGATCCCTTGAACATCGACGTCGCAGACACGGTCGGTGCCGGCGATTCGTTCATGGCAGGTTTGCTCTCGGGCCTGCTGGACGCGGGACTGGTCGGCAGCCCTGAGGCGAAGGGCCGACTGCGCTCGGCCGATTGGACCCAGGTTCGTACGCCACTGCACCGAGCCGTGGTCACCTCAGGTCTGACCGTCGGCCAATCCGGGGCGTATGCACCGACCCGAGCCGAGGTCGAGCGCGTGCTCACGGTAGATCCGCTGCTGCGCTGAAACATCGCCCAGAAGACAAACGATCGGGCCGGACGCCTTTTCAAGCGGCCGGCCCGATCGTTTGTGTGTTCAGACTCCGCTGAGGTTCATCCCTTCGGAGCCTACCGAGGTACTCAGTTCGAGTGGGTGCCGGCCGAACCGAGCTGCTGGCAGGCCTCGACGATGCGTGCGGCCATGCCGGCCTCAGCAGCCTTGCCCCAAGCGCGCGGGTCGTACTGCTTCTTGTTGCCGACCTCGCCGTCGATCTTCAAGACACCCTCATAGTTCGTGAGCATGAAGTCGACGACCGGACGAGTGAACGCGTACTGGGTGTCGGTGTCGATGTTCATCTTGATGACCCCGAAGCTCACCGCGTCCGCGATCTCCTGAGCGGTCGAGCCCGAGCCGCCGTGGAAGACCAGGTCGAAGGGCTTGTCGATGCCGTACTTGGCGCCACAGGCGTCCTGGATCTCCTTGAGTACCTCGGGACGCAGCTTCACGTTGCCCGGCTTGTAAACGCCGTGCACGTTGCCGAAGGTGAGCGCGGTGATGTACTTGCCCTGCTCACCGGTGCCGAGCACCTCAAGAGTGCGCATGCCATCGGCCACCGTGGTGTACAGCTTGTCGTTGATCTCGCCGACGACGCCGTCTTCTTCACCGCCGACCGCGCCAACCTCGATCTCGAGGATCAGCTTGGCCTTCGAGGTGCGCGAAAGCAGCTCTTCGGCGATCTGCAGGTTCTCCTCGACCGGCACCGCAGAGCCGTCCCACATGTGGGAGTTGAACAGCGGGTCCTCACCGCGGTTGACGCGCTCCTGTGAGATGGCGATCAGCGGATTGACGTACTTGTCGAGCTTCTCCTTCTGACAGTGGTCGGTGTGCAGGGCGATGGTGACCGGGTAGTTCTTCGCGACGACGCGGGCGAACTCGGCAAGGGCCACAGCGCCGGTGACCATGTCCTTGACGGTCGAGCCGGAGGCATACTCTGCACCGCCGGTGGAAACCTGAATGATGCCATCCGAGCCCGCCTCGGCAAAGCCTTGGATAGCAGCATTCACGGATTGCGACGAGGTGACGTTGATGGCCGGGTAAGCGTAACCGCCTGCCTTGGCCTTGGCGAACATCTCCTGGTAGACGTCAGGGGTTGCGATAGGCATATATCTACTTCTTTCTGTCGTTCTCGCGGCGCTCGCCACGAGTCTTCGTGGATCTGCGTTTGCCGTGGTCACCATTGTGTCAAACTCCGGCGGCCGGTGGTGTGGCGCTCACCAAATGTCATCCACTGAACTGAGATCCAGACCAAAACGTCCCAGCGAAAACGCCCGCAAAGCCGAGTCGATAGAGCTCGGCGATGAGTCGAGCACGATGATCGGCACCGACCAGCTACGGTCGGCGTCCCAACGAAACTCCAGCCGCGGCCCGGGGCTCAGCATCTTGTTCACCCCGGCGATCGAGGTCACCTGTTCCCAACCGATTCGCTCCCCCTCGGGAACCGTCGACGCCACCAGGCCCTGATCGTCGATCTGGAAGGCGGGGCCGAGCGGTACCTGCGCAGTCGCCCGGCGAGCCCGCTTGAGCTTCACGAATTTCACGATGATCCGCACCACCGTGTAGACGGCGTTGCCCACCAGCAGCCAGAAGAAGGCGCTGGTGGTCTCCGGACGGGCGAAGTAGTAGATCACGCCGGTAATGACCAGGCTGATGACACCGCCGACCGTCGAACGGTCGAGGTTCTTGCGGATGCCCGCAGCTCGTTTTGCCATGGCAACCGGCGAGTAGCTGACCAGCATGCCGGCCTCGGTCGGGGGCCGGGACACTTGCGGGGTGGCAGCGGCGCCCGGATACTCGGAGGGGACCGGATATCTGGGGCCGACAGGTGCTGCACTCACGGGCGGGTTCTCAATGGGTCGGTCTCCATCACTGTCAGTAGAAGAGTTCGGTATTCACCACGTTACGCATCCCGCGGCCATCGAGGAAGGCCCGCAGATTGCCGATGAACAGATCGACGATGCGCGAGTCCTCCTTGGCGGAGTTCGCCGCGGTGTGGGGCGAGATCACCACATTCGGCAGGTCCCACAGCGGACTGTCGGCGGGCAGTGGTTCGATCTTGGTGACATCGAGCGCGGCGAAACCGAGGTGTCCTGAGCTCAGCAGCTGAGTCATCGCGTCCTCGTCGATGCATTGGCCGCGGCCGACGCTGGCGATGATCGCTCCCGGAGCCAGCGCCTCAAGAACCTCGCGACTGATCAGGCTGTCGGTGCCGACCGCACCCGGCAGCGCATTGACCAGGGCATCCGCGCCCTTCGCCGCCTCGACGATCTGATCAGAGGTATAGAGCTTCTGCACCGCGTCGACCGGCTTTATTGACCGGTTCACGCCGATCACCGTGGCGCCCAGCCCGGCCAAGCGTTTGGCACATTCCTGGCCGATGGCGCCCATGCCGACGACAACGACGGTCATGTCCGAGACCATGCCCATCGTCCGCCGCGAGGTGGGCCAGTAGTGCCGCTTCTTGTCGGCCTGCAGCCGGGGAAGCTCCTTCGCACCGGCCAAGACACCGAAGAGCGCGAATTCGGCGAGCGTTCCGGCATGCACGCCTGCGGACGTGGTGAAGACCACGCGTTTGAGCTCGTCATCGGTCAGCTTGGCGGCCTTCACGGCCGACCCGCCGCCGGCGGCCATGATGTGTACCCACTTCAGCTTGGGGTTGGCGTGTACGGTGCGGGCCAGTTCTGCTGAGTCGGTATTGGGGAAACTGTAGAGAATGTCGGCGCTATCGATCAGCTCGTTGAAGCGCGCTTGCTGTTCGGGCGTCCGTTTGAAACTCGGATCACCACCATGATCGGACGGCCAGCGCATCGGCGGCATCAGATCCGGTTCGTAGCTGACCGCTACGCGGGGATCGGCGAGCTTCAACCGTTCAACGTACTCGTCAGCCAGTGGTTTGGCGATTACTACCCGCAACTGTTCCATTTCTGCCTCCGCCGACTATTCAACCAGGTTCGGCCGTTCGGCGAAGGTCCTTACCCTCGGCGGCGTCCGGATTCGTGCCCACCGGCGCTGCCGGAAAGTCTCCCAGGCACGACCGGCGATAAGGTTTCGGAGTATGACGTTTTCTCCTGGCCCCGGCTTCGCTCCCGGTCCGCCGCCGCAGCCCGGCTATCCGGTCGCCGGCGGTGCGCCCCGGCTGGGCGGTGACGGGCGGGGACGCGACCCAGATTTCGTCCGCAACGCCATCATCGCGACGATGGCCGGCGCGCTGCTGTTCGTCGTCATCGGGATGATCGCCTTCTTCCGCCCGTTCGGCAGGGACATCACCGCAACCCCGTCGACTACTGCAACCAGTTCGGCCACTGGGAACAGTCAGCCGTCATCGGATCCCACCGTCACGGTGACGGTGACCATGCCGCCAGAAACCGGGACAACCGGTCCTTCGGCGACCGGCACGACTCCGAAGCCGACCACGGCCACTCCCTCCACGACCGGCGCCATCCCCTGGCCGCCCGACTCCATGTCGTTGTGCAACGACCAGACGGCTGTCAATCAGGTGACCAGCTGCGGGTTTGCCGAAGTCATGTCGAACGTTTGGTCGACCTTCGGGCCCGGCACCTATCTGGTGGACAGCCCGACCACCGGTCAGACCTACTCGATGACCTGCCAGCTGGCCGGGCCCGATCTGGGTTACTGTTTCGGCGGCAACAACGCCCAGGTCTATCTGCGCAGCGCGCCGGGCCACGGGTAGCGGCCTGCGGTGTTCCCGGTCGCGGTTCAGGCCAATGAGGCTGCCATCTTCTCGATCGCCTGCTGCAGGATCGGCCGCGGCAACGCGAAGTTGAAGCGGACGTGCTGGCGTCCGATATCGCCGCACTCGGCCCCATCGGTCAGCGCCACACCGGCGTCGAGGAAGTGCCGGCGAGGGTTGGCCAGCCCCAGCCCGCGGCAGTCCAGCCAGGCCAGGAAAGACGCCTCCGGCTCGATGTACCCCACAGCGGGCATCAGCTCGGCGAGCATCCCGGTGAGCAGCCTGCGGTTGTCGTCCAGATAGTCGAGGGTCTCGGCGAGCCAGGGGGTGCCGCGGCGGAAGGCCGTGATATTCGCCACCATGCCCAGCGGCGACGATTCGTAGGGTAAGCCGTGACCTTGGCTGCTAAGGAACCGCTGGTGGGCCGCATTCGTGAGAATGAGCTGCGCGCATTTCAGCCCGGCCAGGTTGAACGACTTGGACGCGGACATCGCGGTGACGGTGTGAGCCGCAGCCGCATCGTTGATGCTGGCGTACGGAATGTGCCGGACGCCCGGGTAGCTCAGCGGAGCGTGAATCTCATCGCTGAAGACCAGACCGCCGTGCCGATCGACGATCTCGCAGATCGCTTCGAGTTCGCCGCGGTCGAAGACCTTGCCGATCGGATTGTGTGGATTGCACAGCACCAGCAGCTTCGCCCCCGCGGCGAACTCGCGGTCGAGGGCATCAAGGTCCATCGTCCAATCGCTCTCGCCGCGCACCATGGGAACCTCAACGCGCTGATGCCCGAAGGCAGCCGGCATGTCGACGAACGGCATGTAGCAGGGCGTCGGCACGATGATGCGTGAGCCGGCCGACAACCAGTGAGTCATCACGATCGCCAAACCGGTCAATACGTCCGGCAGCCAGTGCACGCGCTGCCAGTCGAGTTGCCAGCCGTACCGGCCCGCGACGAACTCGGCGGTGGCCTGTTTGAGGTCGGTGCGCAATGCCATCGGCGCATACCCGGTCTGCTGGCGGACGACGAGCTCGCCGAGTTGCTCGGTGATCTGGGGGACGATGCCGAAGTCCATCTCGGCGATCCAGGCTCCGATGGCGTGGGGGTAGGTCGTCCATTTGAGGCTGCCGGCCGCCACCAGCTCGTCGACGGTCAGGGCATCGATACGTTCAGCGAACTCACTCACTGTTCCAGTCTGGCAGCAGCTGCGTGACTCAGCGACCATTGATACATCGCGATCGCGGCGGCAGCACCCGCATTGAGGGAGCGAGTCGAGCCGTACTGGCTGATGGCCACAAGCTTCTGACAACGTGAAACCATCTCATCGGTCAGTCCGGGACCCTCCGATCCGAAGACCAGGCAGCAGGCCTGCGGAAGCCCGATGGACTCCAGCGGCACCGAGCCGGGCAGATTGTCGACCCCGATCATCGCCAGCTGCTCCCGCTCGCAGTAGTCGGCCAGTGACTGCTCGTCGGGCTCGTGGACGACGTGCAGATAGCGGTCGGTGACCATCGCGCCTCGGCGGTTCCAGCGCCGGTTGCCGACGACGTGAACGAGCTCGACGTTGAAGGCGTTGGCGGTGCGGACGATCGAGCCGATGTTGAAATCGTGCTGCCAGTTCTGGATGGCGACCTGCAGCCGGGCCGGACGGATCGCCGCCCGACGTGCGTCGAGGTCGGCAACGATCGCGTCCATCCGCCAGTAGCGATAGCGGTCGACGACATTGCGACGGTCGCCGGCTGCGAGCAGTTCGGGGTCGAGCCGCGGGTCATCGGGCCAAGGCCCGGGATGCGGTCCGACGCCGACATCGGTGTTGGTGGGGTCCGGCGGTGCTTCGTCGGTCATGGGAATGAAGGCCTCGGTTCAGAGCTGGAGGTCCTTGATCCCGAAGGCGTAGCGGTAGTCGAGCCCGGCGGCGTTGATCGCCTGTGCCGCGCCGGTGGAACGATCCACGATCACCGCGACGCCGACGACCTCAGCGCCCGCCTCGCGTAACGCGGCAACGGCCTGCAACGCCGATCCGCCGGTGGTCGAGGTGTCCTCGACGACCAACACCTTACGGCCCGCGACATCGGGTCCCTCGATGCGCTTCTGCAGGCCGTGCGTCTTGGCGTCCTTGCGGACGACGAAGGCGTCCAAACGCTCGCCCGCTCCGGCGGCCGCGTGCAACATGGCGATGGCTACCGGATCTGCGCCCATCGTCAGGCCGCCGGCGGCTTCGAACTCCCAATCGGCGACCAGTTCGCGCATGATCCGGCCGACCAGCGGGGCGGCCTCGCCGTCGAGAGTCACCCTGCGAACGTCGACGTAGTAGTCGGCCTCACGCCCCGAAGCCAACGTCACCCGGCCCCGGACGACGGCCAGTTCGTTGATCAGTTCGCGTAGTCTCTCACGGTCGCTCATGATCACAGCCTATCGGCCTGGGGGCGGGTGGTGCCGCCACCCCCCCCCCGCCCCACCCGCGACGCGACAGGGGGGGGGAAGCCCGCCGTTAGGATAGACCTGGTTATGGGCACAGCGCCCCCCC
>NZ_JAVTWX010000023.1:0-4498 GCF_032229645.1 Brooklawnia sp. | reverse complement strand
CCCCCCGCCCCCGGCCCCCGCCATTTTGTTTTATCTGTGCGCTTAGCCCCCCCCGCCCCCACACCCCCCCCCCCGCGGGGGGGGGGGGGGGTGGGCCCCCCCCCCCCCCCCCCCCCCGACCGTAGACGCTAGAGGTGCTCGTCAGCGAGCGTTTCGCTTCGACGTGATGAGGTCAACGGCGACCGCCAAGACAACCACCAAACCCTTGATCGCCTGCTGCCAAGCCGAGTCCACCGACAGAATCGACAGGCCCATATTCAACACACCCATGATGAGGGCGCCGATGATGGCGCCGCCGATCCGGCCGACGCCGCCGGAGACCGCGGTGCCGCCGATGAATGCCGCAGCAATCGCATCGAGTTCGTAGGCGTTGCCGGCTGTGGCTACCGCTGCACCCGCTCGTGAGGTTGTTACAATCCCCGCCAGCGCCGCCAGGACCCCCATGTTGACGAACACCAGGAAGTCAACCCTGCGAGTATTGATGCCCGAAAGTTGGGCAGCACGAAGGTTTCCTCCGACCGCGTAGATGTGCCGGCCGAATTTGGTTTTATCCATGACGAAGGAATAGACGACCACGAGCACCCCTATGATGATCAGAATAATCGGCATTCCGCCTGAGGACATCGCCAGCAGATAGGACAAGAAGGCAATGGCCACACCAATGATCGCGTTCTTGACGACGAATGAGGTCCACGGTTCAACGGCTGCCCCCTCGCGGATGTCGGCATGCCGGGATCGCAATGCCGACCAGACCACGCCCACGATCGCAAGCGCACCGACGACCAGGCTCACGACATCCATATAGCCGACGTACCCGAGGAAGTTCGGAAGGGATCCATTGGTAATCGCGACGAATCCGGCGGGAAGCCCCGACACGGTGCGCTCCACGAGCACGATAGCAAGCCCGCGAAAAAGCAGCATGCCACCCAGTGTGACGATAAAGGCAGGCACCCCGACATAGGCCACCCAGAACCCCTGCCAGCAGCCGATCAAGGCGCCCAGTAGTAGGCCCGCCAGGCAGGCCAGCGGCCACGGCAACTGCGCGCTGTACATCAGCAATCCGACCACGCCGCCGACGAACGCCACGACTGAGCCCACTGACAAGTCGATGTGCCGGGCGATGATGACCATCGTCATGCCGATGGTGAGCACCATCACGTAGGCGTTTTGCTGAATCAGGCTGGCGACGTTGTTCGGCGCCAGCAGTTTTCCGCCGGTGAGGAAGTAGAACAGGACCACGATGATGAGTAAGGCACCAAGAATCCCATATTGCCTCAGGCCGCCTTGCAGCCGCTTCGAGTTTTTGCTCATCGCATTTCCTTCGTACGTTCTTTGGTCATGAGCTTCATTAGCGATTCCTGAGTAGCCTCAGATCCAGGCACTTCACCGGTGATGCGCCCTTGACTCATCGTGTAGATTCGGTCGCAAATACCGAGGATCTCCGGCAGTTCCGACGAGATCATCAAGATTGCTTTTCCCTCGTCGGCGAGTTGTTGAATAATCTGATAGATCTCGTACTTTGCGCCGACGTCGATACCTCGCGTCGGTTCGTCGAGGATGAGGATCTCCGGATCTGTGTAGATCCACTTGGAGAGAACCACCTTCTGCTGATTGCCGCCCGACAGCGAAGAAGCGATCGCATCTATTCCGGAGGCCTTGATACGCAGCTTCCGAACGAATTCTTCGACAACACCGGCTTCTCTGCGAGATTGGATCACGCAATGGGCGATCAGCTTGTCCAGCGCGGCGATAGAAATGTTCTTCCTGATGTCCTGGATCAGGTTCAGCCCTGCGCTCTTCCGATCCTCTGGCACATACGCCAATCCCATATCAATCGCCTTCGGGACTGTGGAGGTGTCCGCGACGGCGCCGTCCTTGAGAACCTCGCCGCTGATATCCACTCCGTACTCGTGCCCGAACACGCTCATCGCAAGCTCGGTGCGTCCCGCGCCCATCAGCCCGGCCAACCCCACGATCTCGCCGCGGCGCAGCGTCAAGTTGGCTCCGTCCACCACTTTGCGTGACGTATCGATCGGGTGGTACGCGCTCCAGTCCCTGATCTCAAGGATCGGATCGCCGATCTTCGAAGTGTGCACCGGGAAGCGACTCGATAGCTCCCGGCCGACCATCAGCGAGATGATCTCGTCTTCCGTCACGCCACCGGGCCGATGCATGTCGAAGAATCCGACCGTACGACCGTCCCGGATGATGGTTGTCGAATCCGCGATCTCCCGGATCTCGCCCAGCTTGTGGGAAATGATGATCATGGTTACGCCCTCGACGCGCAATTGGCGCATCAATCCCAGGAGATGCTCTGAATCATCGTCATTCAAAGCAGCGGTGGGTTCGTCCAGAATGAGGAGCTTTACCTCCTTGGACAAAGCCTTGGCGATCTCGACAAGCTGCTGCTGTCCGACACCCAGATCGACGACCCTGGTGTTGGGGTCGACCTCAAGGCCAACTTTGTTTAGCAGTGCTCGTGCCTGGACCTTGGTTGCATGCCAATCGACCAGCCCCGCATTTCCCCTCTCGTTGCCAAGAAAAATGTTCTCAGCAACGGAGAGGAACGGAGACAGCGCCAACTCCTGATGGATGATGACAACGCCCGCGTGCTCCGAATCACGAATTGATCGGAATTGGCACGCAGCCCCATCGAGCTCAATCTGGCCGTCGTAGCTGCCGTGCGGGTAGACCCCGGACAGGACATTCATCAGGGTTGATTTACCTGCGCCATTTTCGCCGCAGATCGCATGCACCTCACCTCGGCGCACTTCCATCGTCACATCATCCAACGCTCGCACGCCGGAAAACTCCTTGACGATATTCGACATTCGCAGAATCACTTCATTGGTCTGCATCATTCATCCATCTCTTGTCTGCCGCGAACTAGCTGAGACCCAAATCGGAAGGCGAGTAGAAGCCGGAGTCAACGAGTTCGGACTGCACGTTGTCCTTGGTGATGACAATCGGAGTCAGCAGATACGAGGGGACGACGACCTTGCCATTGTCGTAGCTGGTTGTGTCGTTAACCTCGACCGTCTCGCCATTGACTATCTGAGAAACCATGCGCGCCACCTGGTCGCTGAGTTTCCGAGTGTCCTTCCACACAGTCATCGATTGCTTTCCACCAAGGATGTTCTCGACATTCGCCTGATCGGCGTCCTGTCCGGTCAGCACCGGCCAGTTATCCGAGGTGTAACCCGCCGACTCCAGTGCCTGGGCGATACCGAGCGCCAGCGCGTCATTGGGAGCAAGGACGGCGTCAACACTCTTGTCCTGGTAGAACGAGTTCAAGCGCGTTTCCATCTCCGACTGAGCTGCTGTGGCTGCCCAGGCCTGAATACCGATCGACTGCCAGTTGTCGACGCTCGCCGGAGCCTTGCCCGAGGGCACTACCAGCTGGCCGCTTTGGACGTATGGTTGCAGTACGTCCCAGGCGCCTTCGAAGAAGAAGCGGGCATTATTGTCATCGGGCGATCCGGAGAATGGCTCGAAATTGAATGGGCCTTTGCCGTCGGCCAGTCCGAGCGTCTGCTCGATGTACTTCCCTTGAAGCTGGCCCACCTGGTAGTTGTCGAACGTCGCGTAATAGTCGATGTCGGCGGTATCGAGGATCAGGCGGTCGTATGCGATCACGGAAATGCCGGCCTGCTTGGCCTGCGCGAGCACGGGACCCAGCGCGGAACCATCGATTGGCGCGACGACCAGCACCTCTGGGCCGTCATTGATGATGTTCTCGATCTGGGAGATCTGCTGTTCGACCTTATTGTCGGCATACTGCAGCGAGACGCCAAAGCCATCAGATTTGAGAAGCTCTTCCAGGTGTTGGCCGTCGCGATTCCAGCGCTCCAGCGACTTCGTCGGCATCGAAACACCGATCAGAGTGTCGCCTCCTGCTGATCCACTGCTGGCATCTTCACCGCCGCGAGTGGCCGAGCAAGCGGCACCGCTCAGTACGATCGATGCCGCAGCCAGCGTCAAGCCGACTTTCTTCAAGATGTTGTACATGGTTGTTTCCTCCATTCTTGGACAGACCGCACGCCAATGCACGGTCTGGTTGTGTGCACCTCACAGGGCAGAGCGCCCTGATCACTACGCGAGCGTGGCTCTTGCCGCTCTCGGGAAAGCCCGCATCAGCCGAGAGCGCCCAGTACTTGGGTTGCTTGTTTTGCGGCGCCGAGGGCGACGTATTCGCCGGGTTCGGGGATGTCGACTGGTACGCCGAGGATGACGGCTGCCAACTGTTGTACCGCGGCCAGTTGAGCGCCGCCACCGACGAGTAGGACGCGGTCGATCGGTACTCCGGTGGCACGGACGGCATCGAGAGCGCCACGCATCAAGGTGAGCAGGCCCTCCACCGAGGCCCGCGCGACGTGCGCGGGATCCGAGTTGGCCAGTGTCATTCCGGTGAGGGATGCGGAAGCCTCGGGCAGGTTCGGGGTGCGTTCTCCCTCGAAATAGGGGGTCAGGACCAGGCCACCCGCGTCGGGAACCGACA
>NZ_JAVTWX010000022.1:15889-17807 GCF_032229645.1 Brooklawnia sp. | reverse complement strand
CCCGCGACCTCCGCCGTGACAGGGCGGCGCGCTAACCAACTGCGCTACGGGGCCAGATCGCTTTGCCTTGTTCAGGCAACTCGGAAACTATAGCGTGGTTTTCGAGCGGAATGCAAAACGAGCCTCCGTATCGGTAAAAGGTGCTTGTCGGAGCCATTTTCGCGGGTCCTGGTGACTATCGGCGGCCTGGGCTGGGTGCTCCCAATAGGATGGAGGCATGACAGCAACGCAGCGACCAGTCGTTCTGATCACGGGTGCCAGTCGCGGCATCGGGCGTGCTATCGCCGATCTCTTGGGCCCTGACTGGCGCGTCTTGGTCGGCGGTACCCAGGCACCATCTACCGCGCCCGTGGTCGATGCCCTACCGGATGCTGCCGCCTTTGTCGCCGACCTGACCGATCCGGACGCGGTAGCGGAGGCCGTGGCCGGGCTTGAACGACTGGACGCGGTCGTCCACTCGGCCGGAATCTGCGAGGGCAGCACCGTCGAAGACACCCCGCGCGCGGTCTGGACGCGGCAGTTCGAACTCAATGTCGTGGCTGTTGCCGATCTGACGAGGATGCTGCTGCCCCTGCTGCGTGCCTCACACGGGCACGTCGTGACCATCAACTCAGGATCTGGCTTTACTTCCGGCACGGGCAATGGCTCGTACTCGGCGTCCAAGTTCGCGCTGCGCGCCTTCACCGATGCGCTACGTGAAGAAGAACGCGGCCGGCTGCGGGTGACTTCGATTCATCCCGGCCGGGTCGACACCGACATGCAGATGGCGATTCAGGCCCGCCTCGGTCGTGCCTACACCCCGGAGGCGTATCTGCATCCGGCGTCGGTGGCGGCCGCCGTCAAACTTGCTTTGGAGGTAGCCGAGGACGCTGCCATCGAGTCGGTATCGGTGCGCCCGTCCGGACTGCACCTCGGCGATTCGCAGTGAGGTTCTCGTCGGCCGGTGAACGAGCAGGAGTGGGTGGGGTAGTGGACCAGCGGGAAACCACGCGGCTGCTGCGGCAGGTCGCAGCCGGTGAGATCGGCGTTGACCATGCCGTCCAGCTGCTGCGGCAGGCGCCGTTCGCCGACCTCGGTTTTGCCAAGCTGGACCTGCACCGCGGGCTCCGCCAAGGCATTTCGGAAGTGGTCTACGGCGCAGGCAAGACGTCGGAGCAGATCCAGAAGATCACCGCCGCGTTGCTCGACGCGGGGCAGCGCACGGTGCTGGTCACCCGTCTTGATGCTGCGGCTGCCGGCGAACTGCGCACCACCGTCGAGCCCGAAGTCTCGTTCGAGTACTTCTCGGACGCGCATATCGCCGTGGTCGGGTTGATTCCCGAGCCGGATGGCATCGGACGAGTCGTCGTGGCGACCGGTGGCACGAGTGATCAACCGATCGCCGAGGAGGCCGCGATCACCGCTCAGGCACTCGGCAACGAGGTCGTACGGGTCTACGACGTTGGAGTAGCCGGACTACACCGGCTACTCGCCCACACCGACGACATCATGGGAGCCTCCGTGATCATCGCGCTGGCGGGTATGGAAGGCGCTTTGGCAAGCGTCATCGCGGGGCTTGCGGATTGCCCCGTGATCGCGGTGCCGACCAGTGTGGGCTACGGGGCCGCATACGAAGGATTGGCCGCCCTGCTCAGCATGCTCAATTCGTGCGCGAGCGGAGTCAGCGTCGTCAACATCGACAACGGATACGGTGCGGGCTATCTGGCCAGCATGATCAATCACGTGGGGGCAGCCAAGTGACAACGCTCTATCTGGACCTCGGGATGGGAGCTGCTGGTGACATGCTCGCTGCAGCCCTGCTGGAACTGGTGCCGCAGCGGCGCGCCGAGTTCTTGCAGATCATGAATGGCCTCGGGCTGCCCGGGGTGAGCGTTACCGCCGAACCGAGTGTCAAATGCGGTATCACCGGAACCCATGT
>NZ_JAVTWX010000022.1:0-15789 GCF_032229645.1 Brooklawnia sp. | reverse complement strand
CACGAGCCACACGAGCACGACGTCGGCGAGCGCGGGTATCCCCATTCGCACAGCAGTTTCCCGCATGTCGTCGACGTGGTGAACCGGCTCGACATTCCCGAGCGAGCATGCGCCGACGCCATCGCGGTCTATGCCAAGCTGGCGGAAGCCGAAGCCGCCGTGCACGGCATGCCGGTCGATCAGGTGCATTTCCACGAGGTCGGTGAGGCGGACGCGATAGCCGACATCGTCGGCGTCTGTGTGTTGATGAGTTGGCTGGCGCCGCAGCAGGTGCTGGCCTCCCCGGTGCAGGTCGGCAGCGGCAAGGTACGGTGCGCGCATGGGATCGTCCCGGTGCCGGCACCGGCGACCGAGCGGCTGCTGCGCGGCGTTCCCGTCTATGGCGGGTCGATCCGCGGTGAGCTGTGTACTCCCACCGGCGCAGCGCTGCTGAGGCAATTCGTGGACGAGTTTGTGCCTGCGATGCCCGCCATGACGATCATGGCGGCCGGGTATGGGATGGGATCCAAGGACTTCGAGGCCGCAAACTGCGTCCGCGCGTTGCTCGGTGAAACAGCGGTTCAGGATTCAAACGACGATGTCGTCGAGCTGAGCTGCAACCTGGACGACATGACCGGCGAAGGCATCGGCTACGCCCAGCAGCAACTCTTCGCCGCAGGCGCGATCGAGGTCTTCACCACAGCAGTGACCATGAAAAAGGGACGCCCAGGCATCCTGCTGACCTGCCTGTGCCCGCCGGACATCAGCGACGAGGTGGTGCGCGCGATCTTCCGGCACACCACCACCATCGGGGTGCGCGAACACCTGTGCCACCGCTTCACCCTTGACCGGGCCGAGGAAACCGTTCAAACCCCTTACGGCCCCGCTCGGGTCAAGGCCGTCAGCGGTTACGGAGTGCGACGCGGCAAGCCGGAATACGGAGATCTGGTCGCCATCGCCGATCACGAACAGCTCAGCTTGGACACCGTGAGTCGGATCGTCAACAACGCGTGGCAGGCGAAGCAATAAGGGTCCTAAGGACCCTCCAAAGCGGCGGCGGCCTGTCGCTCGACAGAAGATTCGGTGCTCAACGCCGCAGGTAGCGTCCACCGTCCATGCAATCGATCACCGCGGCCCGGACGCCCTGCGCGTCCAGTTCGGACACAGATCGCACCGTGCTGCCGCCGGGCGTGGTCACCCTGCTTTGTAGTTCGCTCGGCGAGACAGCGGTCTCGTTCAGTGCTGTGGATGCTCCGGCGATGGCGCCGGCAACGATCGCGCGCGATTGCTCCCTGCTGAAGCCTTCCATCACGCCCCACTGCACCATGGCGTCCGCGACGTAGTAGATGACTGCCTGGCCATGACCGGCCAGAGAGCCGATCAGCCCGATCTGCGATTCGGGGACGTCGATCAGTGAACCGAGTTGGCCGAAGAATGCGCGGACTTTGGTGACGACATCGGCGGGGCAGTCCGCGGCCGCGCAGATGCCGGTGAGCGAGGCATTGAACGCCATCGCCGGGTTGGGCATCACGCGCACCAGGGGAGTGCCGGCCGGTAGATGCTCGGCCAAGGTTGCCAGATCTGGATTGGCCGCCATCGATACGACAACCGCTTCGTCCTTGAGTTGATCGCGTATCTCGTCCAGTGCAGCAGTGACCTGGTTGGGGCGAACCGAGACGACGATGAGCGTGGCCTGGGCTGCCGCGCTGGCCGCGTCAGACGCGACCACCCCAAATCGCTCGGCCAGATGTTCGGCGTGTGCGCGAGTGCGGGTCGCCGCGCGGATAGTGGTGGGCTCCACACCGACACGTATCAGGCCCTCCAGCAGCGAACTGCCAAGCTGACCGGCCCCGATAATGGCAACGTTGCTCTGCCGGTCGTTCATCGGTCAGTTCTCCTTCTGGACGAGTCCGCGCAGATATCCGATCTGGCCCAGGTGCTGCGAGACATCGATCATGATCGATACCAGGCGCACGGCGCAGGTCGTTTGATAGGCCTCGTCAACGGCTCGGTTGAGGTCCTCGTCGCTCAGGCCGTCGAGAATCTGTTCGGTGGCCGCATGGACGGCCGCGTAGTAGCCGGTCAGCACGCTGGGGTCCTTCAACCGGAACGCTTGCATCTGTTCGGCGGACTGGCCGTAGCCGATCGCGGACGGCTCGTATGGCAGGCCGAAACGCTCGACCCAGCCGTCTCGATAGACCTCGGGCACCCCACCGATCGGGGCGATCTGGGCATCCTCACAGCGTCCGATATGCCAGGCGAGCCAGGCGATGTGGTTCGCCCCTTCCGCCGGTTGCCAGAGCAACTCTTCGGTGGTCAGCCCATCGAGAGTCGTCGGCAGTTCATCGGCGATTCGGCCGAAACCGTCCCGGAGGATGTCGATTGCGGTAGTCATCAGATCAGTCCTTTCTCGGTGAGCCATTCGCTGGCGATGGTCGATGCCGGCAACTGCTTGTCGACGCTTTGTTGATTCAACGTGATGAGATCGGTCATCCCAAGCTGGGCGGTTACCCCGTTGATCACACCGGCTGCCTTGTCATCGACCTTCTCCGAGGCGATCGCGATCACGTTCTGCGGCAGGATCAAGGATTTCGGATCGCTCAGGCTCACCAGATCGTTGGCGGTGATCGCCGGGCTGGCGGTGTAGATGTCAGCGACCTGAACGGTACCGTCGACCAGCGCCTTGACGGTCAATGCTGAACCGGAGTCTTCGATAGGCGTGAGTACACCCTCGACGCCGTAGACCTCTTGCAGCCCCGGAATGCCATAGGGCCGGCTCGCGAATTCAGAGTTCGCGGCGACGCTGACCGGCTGCGGCAGCTTCGTCAGATCGCCGATGGAGCTCAGCCCGTATTGTTCAGCAGTTGCGCGTGTCACCGTGTAGGAGTCCTGATCGGTGGCCTCGGCAGCATCCAAAGCACGTAGTCCCGTGGGCAATGCGCCGGGCAGCGCCGCGATTACCTCATCGGAGGTGGTCGCGGTGAACGAGGAATCGAGGTATTGCAGCAGATTTCCGCTGTATTCGGGCATCAAGTCAATGGCCCCGGACTCAAGCTCGGGCAGATAGACCTCGCGCTGGCCGATCTCGTACTGCCGGTCCACCCGGTAGCCATCGGCCTCCAAAGCCTGCGCGTAGAGCTCGGCGATGATCTCATTCGAGTAGTACTGCTGGGAGCCGATCACGATGGTCTCGCCGGAGGCAGATCCGGAACCATTCGAGGTTCCCAATGGATCGCCGCCGCTGCAGGCGGTGAGCGTCGTGGCGAGCAGTGCGACAGTGAGCAATGCGGGGAATCTTCTCATTGCGATCTTCTCCTTCGTTGACGTACTGCCACGCTAACGCGGCCCACCGACACGAACTCGAAGCAATCGCCGTCGGCCGACGAGCCAGGACAACACACTGAAGCAGATCTCGCTGGCGATGGCCAGTCCAACGGCCAGGAAAGACGCGGCCAGCATCTGCGGGTAATCCTGGGTTTTCAAACCGAGGAAGAGATAGCGTCCGAGCCCGCCCCCGCCGACATAGGCCACCAGGGTCGCGGTGGCGACCACCTGTAGCGTCGCTGAGCGCAGCCCGCCGATCAGTTGCGGCAGGCCCAACGGAATCTCTACCTGGGTGAGCAACTGCCATTCGCTCATCCCCTGCGCGCGGGCTGCGTCGATCGTCGGCGCCGGTATCGCGTCCAATCCCGAGTAGGCCCCGGCAAGGACCGACGGCAGTGCGAGGACTGCCAGCGCGGCCAATGGGGCGCCGACCCCGACCCCGGCGAGCAGCGCGATCAGGGTGAGGACGCCCAGCGTCGGCAGAGCGCGAGCGGCGCCCGTCGCGCCGACGATGAGGCCCTTGCCGTGTCCGGTGTGACCGATCCAGTAGCCGAGCGGAATCGCGATCACCGCGGCAGCCCCTGTCGCGATCGATGTGTAGGCGAGATGCTGGGCCAACCGGCTCCAGATGCCATCGGGTCCGACTTGGTGCGCGGGATCGGCGATCCACGCGAAGGCCTCGACGAAGTAGTTCACGATCGGCTCCGGGTCCACGGCAGCAGTAGCCATCCGATGCTCACCAGGATCCGATCGACGAGCACGGCCAGCAGAGCGGTGCCGACGATGCCGGTGACGATCTCGGCGATGATGCCCCGCTGGAATCCGTCGGTGAACAGGGTGCCCAGACTCGGAATGCCAAGTACCGCGCTCACCGTGACCAGCGCGACAGTACTGACCGCCACGACCCGCAGCCCGGCGAGCAATCCCGGTCCGGCCAGCGGGAGTTCGACGGCGAAGAACTTCCTCACCGCCGAATAGCCCAATGCGGTCGCCGAGGTCACCGTGTTCGTGTTGACGGCCTCCAAGGCATCTGCTGCCGAGCGCACCATCAGCGCGATGCCGTAGCCGGTGAGCGCAACTACCACGTTGACGGGCGAACGCACGCTGGTGCCCATGATCACCGGCAGCACGATCAGCAGTGGCAGCGAGGGGATCGCATAGATCAGTGAACTTCCGGTGACAAGCACGAATCGTGACCAGTGATAGCGGTAGGCCAGCCAGCCGAGTGGCAGCGAGAGCACGAAACTCAGCACGATCGCGGGCACCGCCAGCGTCAGATGAGACCAGAGTGCCTGCCAGACGGCGGGCCAGTTGTTGATGAGCCAGGTCATCGCCTCGACCCGCTCAGTCGTCCGATCGGACGCTCGTCGCAGTCCATCACGAGTTGGACGCCCTCGCTGTCCTTCAGGTGTAGGCCGCGCCCGGCGTCCAGGCCGAGGAAGTTCGCCACAAAGTCGCCGGCGGGATGCGCGAGCAGTTCGGTACCGCTGCCTTGCTGGGCGATGCGTCCCTTCTCGGCGAGCACGACGATCTGGTCGCCAAGGGTCAATGCCTCGGCGATGTCGTGCGTGACGAAGAGAATCGTGATGCCCAGTTGGCGCTGCAGCCGGCGTACTTCGCGCTGCAGGTCCGCGCGGACGATCGGGTCGACCGCGCCGAACGGTTCGTCCATGAGTAGTAGCCGGGGGCTCGCGGCAAGCGCGCGGGCCACCCCGACCCGCTGCTGCTGGCCTCCCGACAGCTCCGCCGGATACCTGGTGGCGAGCTGTGGGTCCAGCCCGACCAGGCCCATCAGTTCGTAGCAGCGCTCGTGCGCGGCCACCTTAGGGACGCCGTTGAGACGCGGGACGGTGGCGATGTTGTCGATGACGCGCCGGTGGGGGAGCAGCCCCGACTCCTGCATGACGTAGCCGATCGTGCGGCGCAGCTTGACTGCGTCGAGGGCGGCGACATCGGTGTCGTCGATCAGCACGCGCCCGCTGGTCGGGGTGACCATCCGGTTGACGCTGCGCAGCAGGGTGGTCTTGCCCGACCCGGATGACCCGACCAACACGGTCAGGCTGCCCGCCGGGATGCTGAGCGTGACGTCCTCAACGGCGACCGCAGGACGCCCGGAGCGTTCGGGATGATCGCGCTTCGCACTCAACCCCTTCCTCGTCCTCGGCAATTGGAGCAAGCTCCATTGCGCTCGGACTTCGTCGGGGTAGGTCTTGGTGAGATGCTCGAACCGCACGCTGGGGGCGTGCGCGGTGGACGAGACGGTGGCTGCGGAGGTGTCGGCTGCCATGAACGTCACCCTATCCGCGTACGGCAAACCGGACGATTCGCCGCGCACGAGGGTCATCCGACGGTTGATCCGTTGGCTCTCGCAATGCGCAATGGGGCACGCGCGAGGTCTGCAGCCTCTACGCTCTGTCCATGGACTACACCCCGCGAGCGGCAACCCCGGCGACCGATGCTGTGCGCAGGGCACGTGACTTCCTGCTCAACAACGTCTACGACTACGAGTTGGTTGTGCGGGAGTTCCGCTGGCCACAGCTGGACGAGTTCAACTTCGCCCTGGAGTGGTTCGATGTTGTCGCCGGTGAGGAGCCTGACCGGGCCGCCGTCACGATCGTGGCATCCGACCTGGAGGTCACCAGCTGGTCATACGCGGACTTGGCTAGGCGTTCGAACCAGGTCGCCAACTGGCTCACGTCACTGGGAGTACGCAGGGGCGACACCATGATCGTGATGCTCAACAACACGATTGAGCTGTGGGAGATCCTGCTGGGGCTGATGAAAGTTGGCGCAGTGGCGGTTCCCACCTCAACCTTGGTTTCGGATGTCGACCTGGCCTGGCGTGTCGAGACAGCAGACGCCCGCTTCGCCATCGCTCCCACGCCCTTGGTGGAGCGCTTCCACCTGGTGCGCCCCGGCAGCACCTTGATCAGCGTCGGAGAAGACCCCGTCACCGGCTGGCGGAGCTTCTCCGATAGCAATGGTGCCGACGACGGCTTCGTCCCGGATGCGCCGACACCGGCGGACTCGAGTTCGCTGCTCTACTTCACCTCCGGCACCACAGCGCACCCCAAACTGGTCTGCCACACTCAGGTCAGCTACCCGGTCGGGCACCTCTCGACGATGTTCTGGCTGGGGGTGCGCCCAGGTGATGTGCATCTGAACATCAGCTCACCCGGCTGGGGCAAGCATGCTTGGAGCAACTTCTTCAGCCCGTTCCTGGCGCAGGCGACGGTGTTCATCTTCAACTACGAGCGTTTCAGTGCCGAGACGCTGATGAAGGTGATGGATTCCCACCAGGTTTCGTCGTTCTGCGCGCCGCCGACCGTCTGGCGGATGCTCATCCAAGCCGACCTGTCGCATCTGTCGCGTCCCCCGCGCGAACTGGTCGGAGCCGGGGAAGCCCTCAACCCGGAAGTGATCAACAAGGTGCGGGCGGCCTGGCAGAACACGATTCGCGACGGGTACGGCCAGACAGAGATGACCTGCTGCGTCGGTAACTCGCCCGGCCAGCCCGTCCGTATCGGTGCGATGGGCCGGCCGATGCCGGGTTATGCGGTGGTGCTGAAGGATCCGGTGACAGATGTCTTGATCGATGGCGCCGGCGAGGGGGAGATCTGTATCGACTTGTCGGTGTCCCACCTTGGGCTGATGGGCGGCTACCAGGGTGCGGACGACCTGACCGCCGAGGTGTGGCGTGGTGGCTACCATCACACCGGCGATATCGGTGTCAGAGATGCCGACGGTTACATCACTTATGTCGGGCGCGCAGATGACGTCTTCAAGGCGTCGGACTACAAGATCAGCCCGTTCGAACTGGAGAGCGCGCTGATGCTGCACCCCTCGGTTGCCGAGTGCGCGATCGTCCCTTCTCCCAATGGGGTGCGCGGTGCGGTGCCGAAGGCCTATATCTGCCTGACAGCGGGCTACCAGCCCGGCCACGATGTGGCGGCGGCCGTCTTCGAGCACTGCCACGAGCAGCTCAACGCGTACCAGTACGTGCGGATCATTGAGTTCGTCGACCAGTTGCCCAAGACGGTGTCCAGCAAGATCCGCCGCGTCGAGTTGCGTACCCTCGAGGCCGAGCGGGTGGCGGCAGGCAACGACGCTGGGCAGTACTACTATCGCGATTTCCGTTGAAACGGGATGATCTGCGAGGGCCGCGCCACCGGCCACCGGCCACCGCCAAAGCCGTGATGAACTCCTGTTCGCGGGCGGGCAGATCATCTCAATGCGGTCCGAAGGTGCGCCTTTCGACCTGTCTGGCGGATCCGGACGCCAGTCCACCCGAAAGATCTGGGGACGACAAGCGACGAGAAGGCCGGGCAGCGCTGCGGTGGCCGACAGAGCCTGGTGTACTGGTCTGTATCCGAGACGACTTCAAAGGAGAGGTCATGAAACTCAAGGCCGCATTCATCTTCCTGGCTCCCGGCGCCAATTGGCAGACCGATAGGCAGACGGTTTCAACACCTGGCGTCGATCTGACGGTGGTCGGTGCGGAGAACTACGCAGACTCGGTGACCGCGGCAAAAGACCTCGTGGAGCAGGGAATCGGTGCCATCGAACTGTGCGGCGGTTTTGGTATCAGCGGAACCGCGCAGATCAAGGCCGCTGTGCCGGACACCGTGGCGGTGGGTGTCGTGCGTTTCGATGGCCATCCGGGACTGAACAACCAAAGCGGGGACGCGCTGTTCGGCTGAGGCCCGATCACGGTAGGCCGATCCAGCGCGGTACTCGGCGTCGGTACTCCTCGTAGGGTTCCCCGAACTTCTCCCGTAGCGCTCGTTCCTCCGGCAGGATCTGGAAGGCGGTGAGAACTGCGGTCTCGGCAGCGACCGGAATGACGGCGCGTACCGAACCCAGCCAGGCCGCGTTGGTGACCAGCATCCCGGTCAGTGCCAGATACATCGGGTTTCGGCTGAACCCGAAGATGCGGTCGGTGACCAAGACGCTGGCGTGTCCTGGTGCACCTGGGTGAACCGTCGTTCTGCGGTCGACGAACTGCGTCACGGCAGCGATGCCGACGGCTGCGCTCAGGGTGCCGATGGTGCCCGCGAACAAGAAGCGTGCCGGGCCGGGGCGGTGCCGGTAATCCGGGCGTCCGGCGAGCAGCCATTGGGCTGTCGCCAGACCAAGAGTCCATAACGGTGGCGGAATCCGAGTATCGAGTGGCGTTGCCATCGTAAGAGCGTAGTCGGCGTCCCGTGCTATGGGCCAGCGGGTGTGCGCTCCACGCGCCGGCCCGTCGCTTTAGGTTAGAACTCAAGCATTCTAGAATTGTGTGCGTGGAGTGTAGACACTGCGATATCGAGAAGACTCAGGTCGATACGCTGCGAAAGTACGCCGAGGCAGTTGGCGGCAGCTTGCGGGTTGAGATTGAAATCGATGGTGACCGCTATCAGATCGCCTGAGCCCGTACTACTCATCGACCTTTGATGCGTCGTATTCAGCATGGGTTCGATCGCCTGCTCCAAGGTCTCGCCTGGCTGCAGCTTTCCTCCTGGCACCGTCCAGCGGGCCCGTCGGTCAGAATTTGCCGCTGGAGCCGCCGTGGCTACTCCCGGACGATGATGTGTGCGTGCTCGATCCGCCACCAGAACTGCTGAAACCGCGACTGCTGCTTTCGCTGGGCCGCGCCGTCTTGCTGACGTGACTATAGAGGAACTGATCGCGGCGGTCGGTGAGTTCGGCACTTCCGCTACGCACGTAGTTCTTCGCGGTGGCCTCCAGGCGGACGGTGCGCAGCTTCCTCTTCGCGATAGCGGTGGCGATCATCGCTGTGGCGAAACCTCCCGGCAGGCTGAAGAGCAACAGCATCAGGTAGCTCTGGAAAGTCAGCTCGAAATCGTCGGGCATGTTGCCGGCATCGTAGGGCTCGCCAGTGCGCGCTTGGGTGACGAAGTCGTCGCTCAAGTCTGCAAACGTCGTGAAAGCCCCCGCATAGTCTCCGGCACTGAGTTTCGGCCTGAACTGGTCGACCAGATACGTCTGGCCTGCATCGGTGAACGCGGGTATTCCGAAGCCGTGGGTTGAGATGGCCCAATCACGCTCCTGCATGCTGACGAGCAGCAGAATGCCATCGCGGCCCTCACCAGCGCCGTATCCGTTGTAGTCGAAGAAGTCGTCGGCGTACTCCGTGCTGGTCTTGCCATCCAATGAATAGACCGTCACGATGACGATATCGAATTCCTGCCGCTCACTGATATCGTCCAGTTTCGCGAGCAACGTGCCTTGTTGGGTTGTGGTGAGCAGATAGTCATCGTCCACCAGTCGAGGCTTGAGCCGTTCCTCGGGCACCGCCACGGCAGCGGACACCGGCGTCAGCAGACAGACCATCAGGGTGGCCAGCACCGCCCAAAGCACACGTCTCATCGCACTACCCTCCCGCCGGCATGGTCAAGAAGAGCGCCAGGAGTGCGCTGATCGCCACCGTGAACGCCGCAGTCAGAATCGCTCGCCACTTCCATAACGCGCTGACACTGATCGGCAGGTCGCCCACGAACTTACCGGTCTGCCCATTCATCGCGAAGGTGTATCTCGTCCCTTTCCACATCGTATTCAGAAGCCACACCGGGAGGAGTGCGTAAGTCACCTCGCCGTTACGTATGCGAACGTTGCTGCTTTCTGTCGTCACTGCCTCGTACCCCAGCGTCGATGCGGCCAATCTCTCGTCCACGCTTCTTCGCACCCGCGCATTTGCGCGGGTCACGCTCTGCTCGGCATCAACATCATGTTTTTCCGCGAAATAGCCGGACAAGTATGCCGTCTGAAAATCCACCGCGTCAGCGAAGTCGAACGGCTCGATGGATTCCATCAGATCGTTGGGCATCTTCTGGGAGCCATCGACGGGTATCTTGTCGAATCCGAGACGCCCCGCCCGGTAAAGTGTGTAGTGACTGGTTTCCACGTAGTTATAGTTCGAATCGCTCCAGGCGCGCGTCCTTCTTGCCCCGTAGCGGACATCTGCATCAGCATCTGCGTCGAACAACCAGAAGGGAAGATACACGCCCTTCACTTCGTCGATGTGCTGACGATCCCTGAAGATCTTCGGCAGGAACGGCTTTCCCTTGAGGTAGGTCTTCAGCCCGTCCTTCGCCTGTTCCTTGTCCAGTTTGAAGGGAATGACGATATCGGGACGCAGAACGCCGGAGACCTGTTCGACCATCACCACCGGATTCCCGCAGTAGGGACAGCTGGTCGCCGCCAGATTCTGGTCTCCGACGATCTCGCCGCCGCATGACCGGCATAAATACACCCGCAGGGAATCGGTTTCCCCTTCTTGCCAAGGCGCCCGATGCAGATTCCAGGTCAGGTCATCTGGCTGCGAGTTCTGCTGATCCTCGTCAAGCGCCCTCAAGCCCTCGACATCGAGTTCTGCCCCGCAGTGCGGGCACTTCATCTTCTGGATACGCGAATCGAACGTGATCGGTCCGCCGCAGTTTGCGCACTTGTACTC
Organism: Brooklawnia sp.; assembly: GCF_032229645.1. Taxonomy (NCBI): domain Bacteria; kingdom Bacillati; phylum Actinomycetota; class Actinomycetes; order Propionibacteriales; family Propionibacteriaceae; genus Brooklawnia; species Brooklawnia sp. The sequence continues at coordinate 5,030 of NZ_JAVTWX010000022.1, read as the reverse complement.
CTGCAGTGCCATCGGCTCTCATCCCCACTCGCATCGGATCCCGCAGATCGTTGGCTCCTGGCCAGACAGCCACACACTATCCGCCGTCCGGACCGCCTGGGTGCAATGAAGCGGCCTGGGTATGGCGAGCATCTGGGATCTGTGCGGGATGATCTCTGCGGGCTGACCTAATAGAACAGAAATGGCCTAGCAGACTGTAGTCTGGCTAGGCCATTCATCTCGTATCCCCAACCGGATTCGAACCGGCGCTGCCGCCTTGAAAGGGCGGTGTCCTAGGCCGCTAGACGATGGGGACGCGAGGGTCATCTTAACCGAGAAAGTCCCATCTGCCCAAACTGCTGCGCGACAAGCACGGTGGCCGTGCCCGCTACTGGACGGATCGCAAGGCCGGTCCGTTACCAGCTGGGTTCATCGGGGCAGACTCCTCGTCCGCGGCGAAAGGGGCTCGCGTCAGCGACGAGCGCGCGGGGACATCCTGCCCAGTGGGCGCAAGGACGAGCACCATGAACGAGATGGCGATAATCCCGAGTCCCACCCAGCCGACTGGCGCCAGTCGCTCCCCGACGATCACGATGGCAAGGACCGCCGCGACCGCGGGCTCGATCAGTGTGATGGTGGTGGCTGCGCTGGCCGTTACCCGCGTCAGTCCATAGCCGAACAGTAGGTAGCCCAGGAACATCGGCACGATCGCCGTGTAGCTGGCGACGGCGAATGCCTGGCTGGAGGCGACAAGGGGAGCGCCGGTCACCAGCAAGACCGGGACCAGCAGGACCCCGCCGGATCCGAACACTGCACCCATCGACGCGGCGCGGCTGATGTCGTCCTGCATGAGCCGCCGCGCAACCCAGGAGTACGTTGCGTAGGTGGCACCGGCGATCAGTCCGAGTAACACGCCCACGATGGTTGCGGTCGAGGCCGTTGTGTCCTGACCGAAGCGGGATACGCAGAGGACGACGGATCCGATGAGTCCGAGGCCCGCGGATAGCACCCACCAGATGCTCAGCCGTTTGTGTTCGACGAGTAGTTCGAGCAGGCCCGAGGCAAGCGGCGCCAGGGCGATTGAGACAACCGACCCGATTGCGACCCCGGCGTAGTGCATGGAACTGTAGAACGCGAGGGGATGGACGGCCACGGCCAGCGCTCCCACGGCGATGAGCTGAGCGTGCGTCCGCAATTGTTGGCGCGCAGCCCTCAACGCGGGCATTGCGACAACGGCCTGAAGTAGCCCTCCGATGCCGAGAGCGGCTGCGCCGATCGCCAACGGTCCGGTTTCTGGGGCGAATGTGGCAGCAGTACCGATGGTGCCCCACAACACCGAAGTGATAGTGATCGCTACGATGCCCGCCAGTCGTTCCCGGCTACTCACCGGCCCTCCAACAGCCGTGAAGCGATCCGTCGGGCATGGCTCAATCGTTCGGGACTTCCTTCCAGCCCTGCCCTGGACATCGCCCCCTCAAGAAGGAACGAGAGATGCTCGGCCATCGCAGCCGAGTAGGTGACGCCCGCTTCTCGCAGATGCCCTGTGAGGATGTGCTCGACTTCCTCCTTGTGCCGTCGCACCGCTTCGCGTCCAGGAGAGTCAACCGGAAACTCGGCCGCTGCGTTGAGCAACCCGCAGCCGCGGAACCCGTGCGGGTAAGCGGATCGAGCGTGGTCGAGATATGCGTCGAAGACGGCCAGCACACGCGCCCGGGGTGACTGGGCCTGTTCCAGACGCGCCCGGTACAGCTCCAGCCATTCCTCGTGGCGCGCCTCGATATACGCCAGCATCAAGTCCTGTTTGGAGCCGAAGTTGTTGTACAGGCTCTTTCGTGCGACGCCTGCCTCGGTCGTGATCGCGTCGATCCCGGTCGCGGCAATGCCGTCCGCGTAGAACAAGCGGGCAGCCGCGTCCAAGAGACGCTGCCGCGCTGAGGGCTGCTTGATGTCAATGGAACTCACGCCGATCCTCCTGGTAGGTAGATCAGGCTACCTACCAGGAGGCGGTGCTGGTGGTCGATCCCACCGGTTGGGCGCGGGAGACCAGCGAGACTAGTGGCCTGCCAAGGCCTGGTTGAGCCGCGATTCGGTGCCGATATCGCTCAGCAGAAGTCGATGCAATAGAGGTTCCGCAGTCAGCTCGGGGTGGAACGCCACGCCGGTGATCGCTCCTCGACGGACGCCGACCACGCTCCCGGCATGCCTGGCGATGATCTCAACCCCGGGCCCGGTCTCGGTCACTCTCGGCGCCCGGATGAATGCCACCTTGGCGGCGCCGTAGGGAGTACCCAGCTCCACCTCGGCCGAATCCACCTGCGAGCCGAAGGCGTTGCGCTGCACCGTGATGTCCAATATTGCGAGGGACTGCTGGCCCGGTGCCGGATCGACGATCCGCTGGGCCAGCAGCACCAGCCCGGCGCAGGTGCCGAGCGTCGGCAGCCCGCCGGCGATTGCAGCCCTGAGTGGCTCGTCCATATCGAGCCAGCGCACGAGTCGATCGATGGTGGACGATTCCCCGCCGGGCAACACGAGCCCGTCGACGCGCAACCCGTCGGCTCCGACCAAGTCGGCCGGACGACGCAGCAGCGTGATCCGGGCACCGAGTTCGGTCAGCAACCGGGTGTGCTCGCGCACGCCGCCTTGCAGCGCGAGTACGCCGATCGTGGGGGCGGCTACCATCCTCGTTCTGCCAGCCGGTGTGGCGCAGGCAGATCGGCGACGTTGATGCCGACCATGGCTTCGCCGAGACCGCGGGAGGCTTCGGTGATGGCGGCTGGGTCGTCGTACTGGGCGGCGGCCTTGACGATCGCAGCGGCCCGGGCGGCCGGGTTGCCCGATTTGAAGATGCCCGAGCCCACGAAGACGCCCTCGGCGCCGAGTTGCATCATCAGCGCGGCGTCGGCGGGCGTAGCCACACCGCCGGCGGTGAAGAGCACCACCGGTAGGGCTCCGGTCTGTGCGACCTCACGGACGATCTCGTACGGTGCCTGCAACTGCTTGGCGGCCACATAGAGTTCGTCCGGATTCGAGTCATAGGTCGCCTTGAGAACCGCGATCTCATGGCGGATCGTGCGGATGTGCTTGGTCGCCTCCGAGACGTCCCCGGTGCCGGCCTCGCCCTTCGAACGGATCATCGCCGCACCCTCGGCGATCCGGCGCAACGCCTCGCCCAGGTTGGTCGCGCCGCAGACGAAGGGCACGGTGAAGGCATGTTTGTCGATGTGATTGGCGTAGTCGGCGGGGGATAGCACTTCGGACTCGTCGATATAGTCCACCTTCAGATACTCCAGCACCTGCGCTTCAACGAAATGTCCGATCCGTGCCTTGGCCATCACCGGGATCGACACCGCGTCGATGATCGCGCTGATGAGGTCGGGATCGCTCATGCGGGCCACGCCGCCCTGGGCCCGGATATCGGCGGGAACCCGTTCCAACGCCATCACCGCCACAGCTCCGGCATCTTCGGCGATGCGAGCCTGTTCAGGGGTGACGACGTCCATGATCACGCCGCCCTTGAGCATCTCGGCCAAGCCGCGCTTGACCAGAGGAGAACCAGTTGATTGCGTCATGCACTCATCATGGACGCGATACTGGTCTGTTCCAAGATCCAGAAATACCCCAATACAGATAGACCGGTATCCTGGTCTGGTGCGTAACGCTCCAGAGATCACTGTCCCTATCCGGCTCGGCGGCGAGGAAGGGCAGAGCACGATCCCCGCGCAACTCGCCGGCGAACTCCGGCGGCTCATCAGCGAGACGGTGCTCTCGCCCGGAGACGCCGTGCCGTCCACCCGGGCGCTTGCCGCTCACCTGAGTGTCTCTCGTGGCTCCGTGGTCGCCGCATACGATCAGCTGCTGGCCGAGGGATATCTCAGCGCCGTTGCCGGACGCTCGACGGTGGTGAATCCGAAACTCCGCCGGGTCTACCCGAGTGTCAAGTCTGTGACACCGCCGATGGCTGCCGAGGCGTCGTCCGAACTCGATCTGCGGCCGGGACAGCCATGGGCCCGTGACGTGGTCGGTCCAGCCTGGAAGTCGGCTTGGCGTCAGGCCTCCGCTGCGTCGGTGGAGGAATCCGTGCCTGCGCTCGGGTTGATGGAACTCCGCGCCGCATGGGCCGAGCATCTGCGGCGGATGCGCGCGGTGGTTCGTGACCCATCCCAGCTTGCGGTGACCGGCGGTGGACGTGAGGGCTTTGGTCTGTTGCTGCTCGCGTTGGCTGACGGGAATCCTGCGCGGCTACGGGTCGGAGTCGAAGAGCCGGGCTATCCGTCGCTGCGAAAGGTCCCGGCACGACTTGGCGCAAAGGTAGTGCCGATGCGGGTGGATGAGCGGGGTCTGCGGGTGGCAGATCTGCCGACGGGGTCCGATGCGCCCGATGTGCTCGTCGTGACGCCGAGCCACCAGTATCCGCTAGGCGGGTCGTTGCCGGTCGATCGGCGCCAGCTGCTGCTGGTGTGGGCGCGAAAGCATCGAGTGGTGATCGTCGAGGACGATTACGACTCCGAACTGCGCTACGCCTCGGAACCGTTGCCCGCGCTGGCTTCGCTCGACGATCCCTCGGATGGACGAGTGGTGCTGCTCGGCACGCTCTCGAAGACTCTCACCCCGACCCTCGCTGCCGGATACCTCGCGCTACCGCAATGGCTGATCGGGCCGGTGGCCGCGACCCGTGAGGACCTCGGCCAACCCGTGGGACTGGTGACCCAGCGTGCTGTCGCGAACTATCTGAGCAGCGGTGCTCTTCGGCTGCACACTCAGCGGATGCGCAACCGCTATCGTCGTCGGCGGGCTCAGGTGGTGCAAGCGCTGGCCGACGTGCCAGGAGTACGCGTTTACCCGATGGACGGGGGACTGCATGCCGTGGTCGAGACGGTTCGTCCGGAAGCCGAGATCGTGGCGGACCTCACCGCCCGGGGAGTGCGGGTCGGTCCGCTGTCGCAGTACTGGATGGATGCCGGCAGTTCGGGCATCGTCTTCGGCTTCGGTGGGGTGGACGAGGTCGATCTGGAGCACGGCCTGAGCCTGATAGCCGAGGCCGCCGCTGCAGG